>CAZNGA010000017.1:0-49874 GCA_964572485.1 uncultured Chitinophagales bacterium | reverse complement strand
CGATAGGCCCAGCATTGTACGCGATACTTATTAAATTCAATGATGTTGGAAGTGTGTTGTAAAGACAATGACTTCAATTGTTTATGGTAGGCCTTTGCAATGGGATAGAGTTCCGGCTTCATTGCCTCTGAATTTGCATATTTTATAAGCAATCTTTTATAAAGATCATCTGATAATAGCTCGCCTTCATAAATTTTTAACGACTCCTTCAGTATCTTATCATAATGATTGTATTCCTTTTCATTTCCAATCATGCTAGAATAATGCCTTAATATCCTTGCGGAATATATGACTACATTATACAATTGGTATTCACAAGCATCTTTTAACAATTTTTCAGCTAATTTAATACCACTTTGCGTGGCACCCTTTGTAATTAAAACATTAACAATAAACATGTCTTTGTTACAGTAATATTCTGCTTTTGAATAATCAGTCATATTTAATTTCTGAATATTCAAAAAAAACAAGGAATTGAGCAATTTCTTTGTGAATCTTGATTTTAAAGCCTTAAAAACTGAATGTTTTGCTGAAACTTTAAATATGCCATAAGCAGCATCATCTTCTCGAGCAAACCTACCACTTCTAAATCCATCAAACAACTTATAATAATGGTTACTGCCATTTCTTTCTAAGTCATCATTTAGAATTTCAATCTTCTTAACTCTTTTATCTGAAATAATATCAACTATTTCTTTTATATTATCCATTTCTTTAAATTACTATTTATGAAATAATTATTCTATTAAAGTGCAAACAATTAGTATTCATACACCTTATAACGTGAGCAACATCATTGACAACTACTAATTTAAGGAATATTTTGGCCATTTTCCATAACAGTTTTACCGAAAAAGTTACACGCAAGTGCAGGGTTTTTGGACAATAATCCCCTGATTTATCGCTTGGATCTAGCTATTTGGTTGTGAATTTGAAGTGGCAACATGAACGTTGCAGGTAATCAGTTGAGAGACCTTACGATTTTTTCAAATTCTTTAATATTCTATCCCACAACTGTTCATAGGGGATCACCTCCAATTCTGTCAAACTCCCCTCATACCGTATTCTTGTTTTCTTAAGCATCTGAAACAATGGTTCTGTATGGATCTTTGTTTTCGTTTTTTCAAAATCCTTCTTTTCCATAATGAGGAGCATCTTGATGAAACAACTGCTTCGAAAATCGATGTCTTTCCGAAGGTACCTGCTTCTATATGTTTTGAGCGCTTCAGTCCTGTCTATGATCTTCACATATTCCTGTTTTTCCAATAAGAAGAGGACCTGGATGATCAAAATAAGCACATTAAAACCCCGCTTATCCTTTGAGTAAATAGGGAGTTCATTCAGGAACTTTGGCAAGTTGAATTTCTTTTTCTTAGGATACAGAGCGATGGGTACATTTTGTTCACTTGTGGAAATGTAGTTCAAAAATGCTTCAAAGATCCGCCATTTTTCAAGGTGCTTTGGAAAATCTTCAGAGTATTTAGGGTGCTGTACGGCTCTATTGAAGATATCGACCGCTTGTACATATTTTCCGGTGTGCATCGCTAACAGGAAGTAATACTCCAAAAACAATAAACGGTTAATGCTATCCTCATCGAATAAATGGTCACATTTCTCTGCATTGATGAATCCATTCTTATTATCCTGCAAATGCATAAAGCAGTTCATCTTGATCAGTGCCAGCTCGGCCGATTTGATCTTTTGGCTAAATAAGGGGTTCTCCTCCATATATTGCTCCGCCTTTTCACAAACACGTAAGGTGCTCCTGTAATTTCCTGCAATTCTATAGGACCAAAACCATACTCTGTACATATTGAAATGAAGTACAAAGGAGTCATTCTTCCTACATAATGCTTTTAACTGCTTTGCATATTGTTTGGCAATGGGTACTAATTCCGGCTTCATGGCTTCAGACTTGATAAATTTAATGATCAACCTTCTGTAAAGTTCATCCGATGTATTTTCTGCTTCCAGAATTCTAAAATTGGATTTAAGTAATTTGTCATAATATTCAAATTGTGATTCCTCGCCAAGAATTCCATATATATTTCTCAATATTTCAGAAGTCTGAATTAATATATTTGTTAACTCAAATTTCATTGATATATCTACAATTTTTAATGCAATTTTCACCCCGCTTTCACGAGCCCCAATAGCGATTAATGCTTTAACTTGAAAAAGCTTCTTTTCACACTTATATAGAGCTTTATAATAATCTCCTATATCCAAATGTTCAAAATCTAAGAAAAATAACGAATTCAAAAGTAGCTTCTTAAACCTTGACTTAAGCATTAGATATCTTTTATCAGATTTTACAGTTCTAAACATTTCATGAGCTGCACTGACATCATTATTGCACTTTCCATCTATTATCCCCTTATAAAGCCTATAATAATTATTGGATTTACTGATTGTTGGAATGTTATTTAATACTTCTACTTTTCGTAATCTCCTCTTGGTGGATAACTTTACAATTTCAATAATTTCCTTCATAAATAAAGTCTATTGTTTATATTATATTCTATTAAGCAATAATGTAGTAATAGTGAGAATTATACTCCAAAATTTGACACAGAATACTAAGAAAATGAAATAAAATTTTCATTGTTACTTTTTTTTATTAAATTGGCTTATCAAAAGATATCAATTCGAACATTACAATGTTACTACTTGAAGTGTTTCGAGCAATATTTTTTGTTGATATAATTGCTAATTGCACGTAAATTTAATTGATTCAATGGGAATTGTCAAGAAAAAGGTGACATTTACGATGTTACTTTTGCCTTCCAACTGTTATCTATTATTCCCATATCGTATCGTATTTTTGAATTGACTCTTATTATTAAGACGTAATGGAAATTGTAATTGCTGTATTAATTAACCTGGGTATTTTATTTGGAGGAGTAGGAATCGACAAAAAGGATGTTTTAAAGGATGATGTTAAAACTAACATTATCGTTGATGACAATGTCGTAGTGTAGTTCAGTAACTTAACAGAAAACGGGTTAATGTTTCAATGGAAATAAATAATTGGCTAAAAAACTCTGAATTATTTATCAGGGGGAATTTATGTCCAGTTATATTTTATTTGAATGATACGAGCAATTATTATAGATGACGAATTTCGATACAGGGAAGAACTTGTAAACCTGATTGACGAACATTGCAATCAAGTTGAGATAGTAGCTACTGCTGATAGCACCAAGGCAGGCCTCAATGCCATCAACACTCACCAACCTGATGTCGTTTTCCTGGATATTGAAATGCCCAAAAGCAATGGCTTTGAATTGCTGGACGTCTATAAGAAAACCTCCAATGGGATCAATTTTGAGATCATTTTCACCCCCGAAATATACGAAACCCATGATATGCATGTCGAATTTGCCATGGCAGTTAGAGCACAGAAGTATGGTGCCCTGGATTACCTGCTAAAGCCTTTCGATGCAAATGAACTGATGACCGCTGTTAAAAAGGTTCATAATAAGACAGGAATCGCAAAGAAGAACCAACTTTTCCCTGAGAATAACCTGATGTTTTTTGACAACGCTAAACTTTGATCTTTTTACAGGTACTTAATACTTTAAATTATGCAACAAACAATCTATATTGAATGGTCCGGAAAGCTTGATAATGATATTATGGCGCTTGCCAGAAATGAAAACAGTTACCTACAACTGAGCAATTGCATTTATTGCTACGTTTATGTACCTGAAGATACCACTTATAGAGAATTCCCCGAATTGAAATTCGTTGATTATCTCCATGGAAGTATATACTATGACACTATTAAAGATAAATTGATAGAAAACCTCGGTAGATCGGAGATCCAGGAGATCAATAATTCTACCAATTGGAACTTATCCCTTATAATAGGCAAAGTGCTGAATAAGGACGGAGAGATCGTCTCTGAGCAACTAATGAAGTCTGTATGCGCCCAACTCACCCAAGACCATATTGAAGAGGAGAACAAAAATGGTAGCAACCATGAGAAAGAATTTGAGTTTGTCCATCTATTCGGTAGCAGTACAGATGGATTTCTTAAAAGACAGGAAGCCGTATAAAACAAAAGGGCAATTTTCCCTTTTTTGACCCCCTATCTCCAATTTCTATTGGTTTTCCACAATTTCCTTTGGAGAAAAGCAAAATACGATCCTTTTTCCTGTGAAATAAGGAAATCCTGTCCATGAATAAAAATAAATATCTTTTATTTTTAATACTTAACTTCCTCTAAACCTTAAGTTTACAAAATATTTCTTTAAAGCGTCCCTTGGTTAGAATGGTTGTGTTCTTCCGGAAATGCAATAGTAAAAATAATGTCATTTTTTTTGCTAAAAACACATCTATTTCACCCACATTGCGTATACATATTAGAATAGTTATGAGTAAATATACTTAGTCAATTTAGGTGTTTTTCCCTATTTATTTGGATTTGGGGTTTATCTAATTTTATCGCCCGAAATCGTTTGCTGAATACTATTTATTTCACGAAAAAAAATGATTATGATCAATATCAAGAAAGTAGTAGCCCGTTTAGAGGTGGAAGAGTTTGAAAGCCTTGCACAAAACCTTGAGGACAACAAAGCAGAAAAGTTTCTTAGTCTCCTTAACCTCCTTCACGAAAACAATTTAAGTGATACTGAGATCAAGGATAAACTAAAGATAAGCCAAAGCGCTTATTACACCCTTAAGTCAAGACTCTTTGAAAAGATCCAGGAATTTCTGGTAGAGAGTATTGAAGGCCCTAAAATCGAATTATTGCGTAAAGTAGCATCAATTCCTACCTTATTATTCAATACAAGCCGAGAAAGAGCTAAAGCAGTATTGACAAAATTGGAAAAGGATCTTATTGACCATGACATGCCTTATGAATTGATAAGTGTTTACAATGCGCTTAAAAAATTGCATCAGTATTCTCCAAAATACTATGAGTATACACAACAATATAATAAACATGTCGCCTACACATTAGCATTGGATAAAGTAGATGACCTCATGGCCGAATTCAACAAGAAGTTAGGAGAATATTTTTTATCAAGAGATACTGAAGCTATTGAGATCCTTAAATTACTCAGAACGGAGATCAATAATGTAGCTGACCTTTATGATTCGCACCATTTATTTGTATACAGAGCTTTTGCTAACATCGCTTATGATCTTTATGTTTCACATGACGCTATTGGTGAGGATGAAGAACCGGTGGAAGATATACTTGAAAAGGTGAATGAGATCATTTTGAAATACCCTAATGATATTGACTATCAATATTTAAAGGTAGTTTATAATTATTATGCCTTTGAATATTACCATCAATATAAAATCTACAAAAAAGAGTCAATGTACTTTGACAAGGTGAATAACGAGATCAGCTCTTTCTTGTTATATAACTTCAGTACCACCCCTTCAAAATTCCTGATGTCAAAACTGGAAAGATACAGCAGGCTTGATAAAGCAGGTACCTTATATGCAGAAAACAGCGAATCGTTGAAGGAATACAAACCAAATAAAGAAGATATCCCGAATTATACGCAATATTGTCTCTATTTAGCTGCATCTGCATTTTACAGCGAAAAATATGACAAGAGTATTGACATCTTAAATGAACTGCTTAATGATATCAGTTTAAGGAATTATACTCATGCGGATATTGAGATCAAACTCTTCCTGGCACTATTATATTCTATGACCAATGAATATAACCTGGCAGAAAATCTGCTTAGAAGCGTGTCGAGAAAAGTACTGGAACTCAAAGATATCGATTATGAAAACGTGAGAACCTTCACAAAGATCATCCAAGCTCCGATGAAGCTCAAGGCATTAGAGTCTAAGGAAAAGATAATGCAGCTTAGGGACAGGTTTAGATTACTAAATCAAAAACCCTATAATGTGCTGGAATTCTTAAATTTGGATGATGACTTTATCCTAAAATTCTCAAGGCCAATTAAGGAATCAGCCATCTAGATCTTGGCCAGGTGGTTACTACTTAAAGGTTTATTAATAAAGTCAACAACACAATCATCGTTGTTGGCTTTTTCTATATCCACCGGGTTGATCGAATTGGTCAACACAATGACCTTGGTCTTCTTCAATATTTTATCAGGGAGTCCTTTAAACTCTACAAGGAATTGAAATCCATCATTTACAGGCATATCAATATCTAAAAAGATCACAGAAGGCAATATCTTGCTGACAGACCCATCGGTGGGGAGGTTTTTTAAATATTCGATGGCACTTCTGCTACTGGTGTGGACCAATACATTCTCTGCAAATCCAGAACTATAGATCATTCGTTGATTGATAAAATTATCAATCTCATTATCATCTACGAGCATTACTGAAGAGTACTTGATTTTTGATTTAATTGTACCCAATTTCCATTCTTGTTTTAGAATCTTATGGCAAATTACAAAAATATTCTAAAAAAGATATAAAAATGAGTATTAAGAAAAAAAAATTACCCGAAGGTAATTTTTTTTGCATACCAATATAAATTAAGACAAATTCATATTCTAGTATGCTTGTCTTTTACTTTGAAAAATAACCATTGGTTCTTAAAGTTCTGAAATCTGCTTAACAGTCAGCGGCTTATTAATGTACCTGAGAACTTTCCCAAACTTAGACGCTCTTTCTACATCTGCAGGATTCACTGAACTTGTCAGCATCACTATCTTGCATTGTTCTCTAATAGTGCCTGAGAGCTTCTCAAATTCTTCCAAGAACTGAAATCCATCCATCAATGGCATATTGATATCAAGAAAAATAAAATCAGGGACATGGATCCCATTCAAATGAATGTTTCGCTCCATGTTCTTGAGAAATTCCAGTGCGCTTTTACTGCTAGTATGCACATAGATCCTGTCAGCAAAATTTGTTCCCTCTAACATCTTCTTGTTGATGAGGTTGTCTATTTCACTGTCGTCGATCAACATCGCAGCATGATAACTAGCCTTCGGTTTCTGATTTGCCATTTTTAATGATTTAATTTATGATTGTTTTTTAACTCTTACGAAAATTGGATCTTCCTTTTTTTGATCTTTGGGAGCGGGCTTACTGGGTAAAAACAGAGTAAAGTGTGTCCCTTTCCCCTCATCGCTCTCCATTTTGATTCTTCCTCCCAGCTTCTCTATGGTATTACTAACAATATAAAGGCCTAGTCCTGTTCCCTGAGACTTTTCATGCCCCCTAAAGAACATGTCGAAGACCTTTTGCTGTAACTCTTTTGGGATACCCAGTCCATTATCAATAATTCGGACTTTCATGCCATCCTTTTGGTCGGTGACGGATATATATATATACGGAAACCGCTCCTCCGGGTTTCTGTATTTGATTGCATTATCTATCAAATTTTGCAGCACTGATGTGATCAGTTTTCTGTCGCTGTAAAATTTCTTAAGTTGCTCCACAAACAGTCTAATATGAACCGCTTTATAACCAGGATCATGGTGTAAACTCTTTGTCACTTCATTTATCAAATGATCAAAATCAATTGGGGCAACTTCCAACGCTCCCTGCTTCAAGCGAGTAACCTGTAATAGGTCCATTAAAATTGAATCCAGCCGTACTGTGCTTTCTTTGACCAGATCGATATATTTCAAACTTAATGGATCCTGTATCTCTTGTTTCATCACATTCACCAAACCCAAGGTCGATGCCAAAGGGCCCTTTAAGTCATGAGATGCTTTATAAACAAATGTATCCAGTTCTTTGTTTTTCGCACGCAGTTTTTTTGTGGATTCAACGGATTCTTTCATTGCCTCCTTTTGTGCTGTAATATCATTTCCTACTCCTATGATAAGATCACCTGGGCCTTTTGTATCCTGCCATAAGATCCATCTTGACGTGCCATCTTTGCATTTCACTTGCCTTTCATAGGGTTTGTCATCCATTGCCACAGTTCCCTTTGCATAATTCATCAACTTCTCTTTTTTATTGATCCCGGCTTCTGGGTTGTCATAAGTCAAAGCCCACCATCCGTTACCTTCCAGCTCTTCTGGGCCGTACCCTAAGATCCTCTTAACTGAAGAACCTACATGGGTTACATTACCCCTCGAATTGGCTACGATCACCAATGTGCCAATACACTCTAAAATATCGTGAGACAATTGCAGCTTATCTTCTATTGCCTTTCTATCAGAAATATCATGTGAATTGATCACAATTCCACGGACATTGGCATCACCAAGTAAATTGTTGACCACAGATTCCAGATTGAGCCAGCTCCCATTTTTCTTCTTAAATCGAAATGCGATCTTCCTTGGGATATTCTTTTCGTTGAATGTAGCTACAAAGAAGCGGGCCACACGGTAAAAATCATCCGGATGAACCAATTGCATTATCTTTTTAGCGCCCAATTCTCCTTTTTTATAACCCAATATGTTTTTCAGAGATGGACTCTCATAGCTAAGCTTACCCTGTTCATCTAAAATGGTGATCATTGATGATGAATGTTCAGAGATGGCTTTATAATATTCCCTGCTTTGCAAAAGCCGATCCTGAGTATGTTGTCTATCAAATGAACTGGTAATTTGTCCTGCCACAAACTCAAGTAATTCCATGTCATGCTCTGAATAGGCATCTACATGGGTATATGATTTTACGGCCACAACACCTACCGGCACCTCATTCTTCAATAAAGGGACCCCAAGCCACATCTTTGGTATTGAACCATTGGCCTGAACCGCATTTTCATCTGCCAGTCTATTGAGTTGGAAATGATTAAGGAGTAATGACTTACCATCTTTGATCAAATAGGTAATAAGATTTTCGTCAAATTTCCTTAAAGTATCTGACTTTTTACCAGGATTCTTTTCGTCAACAACATATGGGAATGAAACTACTTTGTCGGAGGTATCATATAAAGAGATGTAGAAACTTTTTGCTTCAAACACCTTTTTTAACTCTTTGTGAATTATAACAGATAGTGACTTTATGTCCTTGCTCTCATCATTAACAGCCGTAGCAATATTGTAAAGCACCTGCCTTTCAGTTTCAATCTGTTTTATATTTTTGGTCTTTATTGCCATCTATCTTTTAATAGTAGTGATCATTAAAAAGTCTGACATCTCAAAAGGAAAAACTCTTTATCACTTACTATGCTAGTTGAATAAGAGCTTATATTCGGTCAACAGACTTCTGTAATCGTTCACAAGATAGGAGGAGTTGCTTGGTAAATAAATCCAACTAGTGGCAGTTTCTTACTGATGTAAGATTCCGACCATATTAGGTAATATCAAGTTTTAAAAGGTGGGTTGGACGCAAAGGTCATATTCTGAAAAGGGATTTTAAAATCTCCTTAACCTGGGTGATGAACATTAAGGAGTGAAGTAATAATGGATCAGTGTTTTATGACCTTTTGAGTAAAGATATCTTCTCCACCAATGATTCGCAAGATATAAAACCCCGGTGGTAAGGTTGAGATATCAACAGTTATGAGATCTCCTGGCCCATTATCTGAACCAATATTGGCGGTTCCAATATTAGCTCCAAGAAGATCATAAATTTGAAATTCATCAATTTGCACTCTATTCCCAAGGAGCCTGAGATGAAGCACATCATTGGCAGGGTTTGGATAGACCTCAAAGCTATTGCTCCCATCAACAAATGAAGCAAAAGGTGGTGGTGGCACATAAAAAGTATCAGCACCGGTGTAAATGGTCACTCCTCCCCTTTCATTGCCCACTATAAGATCTAATTCGCCATCACTATTAATATCTCCTCCTGAAATACTGGCACGACCACCGACATCAACATTTGAAAGCACTGAATCTATCAAAGGAAAATAACCAATGATATTGGAATCTTGAAATTCATACAGATATATGTGGCCGCTCTCAGATCCCATCAGGAAATAATAATCATTCGTAGCGTCTATCACCGATAAGAACGGGCTGCTATAACCGGTAGTATAGGGTTTCTCCTTTGCGTCTGCTTTACCAAAAGAGCTGGTAATTTTATCGAATAAAGGGGTTGATGATACTGCGGTATCTTTAAAGTAAGCCACTCTCCCAAGTCTATTCCCTACCAACATATCAAGTCTTCCATCTCTGTCCACGTCCACTAATTGTGGGGTAGCAAATTGACCAACATCAATACTGTCATAATATGGTGTTGTCAAAACAAAATTTGCAGTATCACCAACTCCTGCCGTATTTTCAAAATAGTGTAAATGCCCTTCATAATCTCCTACCATCATATCTTCATCCAGATCACCATCAAGGTCACCAAATGCAGGGTACAGACCATTGAGATTTAGCGCTGACAGATCAGCATAATCCGAATTCTTTAGAACAAAGGAAGGTTTTGTGGTAGTACCGACATTCTTATACAATACCAGACGTCCATCAAAATTTCCAGGAGAAACAAAATTGCCATAATTGCCAACCACCAGGTCAACAAGACTGTCGCCATCATAGTTAAAGAATACAGGATTGGCTGCCTCCCCTACTTCTATCATTCCATTCTGCAAGAAATCATCATGTCTGTATGAGAATACCGGAGAATCATCAGTACCTAAATTGATATAATAAATCACGCTTGACGTATTCTCTGCAACCTTTTCATTAGGACTTACTATAAGATCCCTTAACCCATCATTATTGACATCAACATAAAATGCGGCAGGGAACACGTACATGTTTACAGGAACTGTATTTGATGGGAACAAAGTATCAATGGCAACGACATTGGCAAATGAGGAATCCCCACCATTGGTGAGCATCACTAAATTATTACATGAAAAGTCTCCTATAACAACATCCTTATCTCCATCCCCATCCATATCTAAAGCCAGGATGGTAGATCCAACATGCATATTTGCCTTTCTGCTGGTATCACTATCTTTCTTCCCTGTTTTACAAGAAATTCCCAGCTCCATCTTACAGGTATAAAAATCCTCTTTAACTTTCCCCCAACATCGATCTTCAACTACAAATACTAAAGTATCACTATTGCTATGATTCTCCATAGCATAATTCTTATGGTACTCGATAAAAGTCCCGTTAACACCAAAGGTGAGGACATCTACATCACCATCATTATCCATATCAACAATGGCAGGGATGTCCACCCTGCTGACATATAGATTCACATAAGAATACCCTTGTGTAAATAACAGAGGGGTAACTAATGTAAATTTCAAGCCAATGCCATGAGACGATTCATTTAGGTATACAGCCATTCCAGCTGTCACAGAGGTAAAAATATCTTTCTTGCCATCTCCATTATAATCAACGAACAATACCCAATCTCTTATTTTAGGAAATTTTGACACATATTGAGGTGCATATTCATAATCAACTACCCCATTGGTGCCTTTATTGATAAATGGGACGATGGCATGGCCGGCTCTGTCAAAAACCACCAGATCCATTTTCCCGTCCATATCGAGATCAATATCAGAAAATTGAGCTGCAGATAATCCTCCGGCCCAAGGAATATCGAGTACCTTCCCTGTGCTCTCCACCGGGATGGAATGATACCACTTCAAGTCAATTTGTGATAAACACAATTGAGGAAGCAAGCATAATAAAAATACAAATAAGGAAAGGAGGGGCTTCATGGTTTTGTATTTAAAGTAAATATATGAAATTCTATTGTATAGTCAAAAAATATTTAGTCCATAAGGTTAGATAACAGGCTATAAGCGATATATAGTTTACGAATTTCGCTCTTTTATGTTGCCGGTGTATGATGTGAAGAAATACCTGATCAATGAGTACCAACTGGCTGCCATATGCTAATCATTATTTTGATAATTTCATACAAATTAATTTGTATTTTCTTGTATAAATAGAAATAACTGTTTACTTTTAGCATTAAATACGATACTTCTTAACCTGGAATAAGCGATCATGAGAATTACAGCACAAGACGAATATGGCCTTAGAATTCTTCTTCGGATAGCTAAAGACGATCCGGGGACAGGCATGAGTATCCCTGAGATCAGTACTGCTGAGGGGATGTCATTTCATAACACCGCTAAGTTTTGCAGGATCTTAAGAGAAGCTCATTTGATCACCAGCACGAGAGGGCACACTGGAGGCTATAAACTGGCTAAACCACCAAGCGACATCAACCTAAAATCGTTAGTTGTCGCCTTGGGTGGATCGTTATATTATGAATCATTTTGTGAGGACCATACAGGAATGAGTAATTCTTGCACGAATGCACAAAATTGCGGTACCCGCTCATTTTGGAATATCCTGCAAAGCTCTATGGATGTTGTGCTTAATCAACTTAGCTTGGATGATCTCATGGGAAAAGAAGAAAGTATCAATAAACAGTTGAGCAAACAATTCCTAACGAAATAAGCGCTGAGCTATAAATATATATTATATGAATAAAAAAATATTACTCATATCACCCTCCGTAAATTCCACTAGAAAAACACCAAAGGAACTTAGGATCCCGGAGATCTCACTAGCATATATTGCATCATTTACTCCGCAAGAATTCAATGTGGAGATATTAGAGGAGGAAGTAGAGGCAATTGATTTTGACAAAGATTGTGATCTGGTTGGAATAAGTTGCGTTACCGCTAATGCGCCCAGAGGCTATGAGGTAGCCGCTGAGTTCAAAAAAAGAGGTAAAACGGTGGTTATGGGTGGTATGCATCCTACCGTTTGCCCTGATGAAGCCCTGCAATATGCGGATTCTGTGGTTATAGGTGAAGCAGAAGGTGCATGGGAAATACTACTTAAGGATTATACTTCCGGAAAAATTAAACCAACCTATAGAAATCTGAAGCCGGATGTATCAAATTATCCTCTACCAAGAAGAGATCTGTCAAAGGGGAAGACGATGTTCAATATTAAACCGGTAGTTACCACAAGAGGGTGTCCCTATAATTGCGATTTTTGTTGTGTGCCAGAATTTTTCGGTAGAAAATTAAGACACCTTGACATTGACAAAGTAGTAGAAGATCTTGCAACCGCTGGTTCTAAGAACTTCTTATTTTTAGATGACAATATAATAGGGCATCCTAAGTACTCCATTGAGCTCTTTAAAGCTATAAAACACTTACACATAAAATGGGTTGGACAGGCCTCCATCTCGTTTGTGAAAAATACCGAGTTAATGAAAACAGCGGCTGAAAGTGGCTGCGTTTCTTTGTTCTTTGGTTTGGAATCTGTCTCAAAACATCAGCTGGACAAGCTAAGGAAGAACCCTAAAGATATTTTTGAAGTTGAAGAGGCGATCAAAAAAGTTCGCGACATAGGAATCCTCTTTCATACATCAATGGTTTTTGGATTTGATGATGATACGGAGAGTGTCTTTGATGATACATTGGAATTTGTACTTAAAAATAAAGTGGGATCGGGATCTTTCAATATTCTTACTCCATATCCGGGAACTCAAATTTATAAAAAGTTCAAAGAGGAAGGCCGTTTAATCACAGAGGATTGGAGATATTATGACCACAACACTGTAGTGTACAAGCCTAAAAACCTCACTCCCCGGCAATTAGCCGAAGGGCATCTCAATTTTAAGAAAGAGTTCTTCAAGTTTGGTTCCATATTGAAAAGATTCTCCGGCAGTCTGAATCACCCGTTACTCTATTGGGCAATGAACATGGGAGGCAGGAAAGCGCATAAAATATTAGAAAGCAGCTTTGAGGATAGGTTAAGTGATATATTATCAAATTATGATGAGCATCCTTTGGAGTTGCCAATACAAGAACCAATAGTAGCTACCTCAGTATAATGTAAACTTTTCTGAAATTGAATGAAATTTAAGATAATAGGTGTGAGCTATTGGTCATATATTATCATTAGCACACCTTCTTGCTCATTTGCACTTACGTGAATGAAATAGGTCCCTTCAGAAAAATCCTCTAAATTCAAGCTTACTATTTGACGGTGTGTATACGAATCCCTGGCAACTTCTTGTCCTATGCTATTTACAATCCGAATGAGAACTTCGTCGAATTCCATACCAAAGTCAAGGTGCAATAAACTATGAACGGGATTTGGATATATGGTCATCATTGACCCAAATAATATGTCTGTTGTGCTAATGTTCTCAATAGCATAGCATTCTGAAGTGTCGGTGCATCCATTTTCGGTAATTATTACTGCGTATCGGCCATCGTTTGCGGGGGTATAACTTTGTTTGGTTTCTCCCGGAATAATAGATTGCAAAACACAATCATACCATTGATAGATCCCACCAACCAGGCTGGCTGATAATGTTCGGCCGGATTGTGCTACCGCGACATTAACTGTGATCACTGAAAGGTTCACTTCAACAACGCTATCACAACTTTGAGCCGATTGCAAAACCTCATAATAGGGACCAGAGGTTTTATGATAAGTCCCTCCTATCAACAAACTGTCCCCATTACAAATAGAGGCAGTAGATGTTGAAAATTCACAAGCTGATGAGGTAATTAGAAACTGGCTAAAATTGGTAACGCTACAACTTCCATTATAATTAAAATATGGGGAAGATCCACCTACAACTCTATTGGCAAAACAATTTGAGTTCCAGCTATTCAAATATTCATTTTCATCTCTTGTATACAAATAGGCCATAGAAATCCCGTTGACGAGATCGCCTGTTGGCGTATATCCAAAAGGCCTGTGGCGGAAACTATCTAAAGCTGTGATCACTGAGTTAGCACCATAATTGTTGATGATCCAGTAGCCTCCCACATTCATATTACTATTAGGCAATGAGTCGGGTAAGACATGCAACCTTGACACTACAATATGACCATCAGGGTAAACCCCCATACCAGGAAAACCAAGTACAGTACCCACATCATTAAATGCTAAGGACCCTCCACCTGATGCAGTCAACATCTGACTTTCTCCGCCACCAATCGGGGCTGTGGACAAAACTCTTGAAGCATTTCCTGTAATAGTAGCGTGGTAAGTATTGATCCTGTCCATTATCTCTCCTGTAGTTTCATTGAACTGAAAATATGCTATGAGATCAGGATCTGCAGCTGCAATGTCATCCAAGGTGATATGTCTATAACCTCTGATCTCTTGTTTGGTAAGTGATCTATTCCAGATCTTAACCTCATCGATCAATCCGTTGTAGTTCCTGCCACCCCAACCTTTGTAACTGCCCATTAATAACGAGGTGATATTTGCTGAATCAAGTGTTGTTATATGGGTAGAAGCAATTCCATTAAGATATAGGGTCATGCTGTCAGGAGTAGCTACAAGGGCCACATATGACCACTTCCCTTCAGGAACTTTTAAGCCACTATTCCATGACCAGGATCCACCCGGCCAATGATATCCCAAAATATCGCTCACTCTAAAGTTCAACCCTGCGGAAGTGGCATTATCAAATACAATACCGGTATAGCTATTTTGTGGGCCATTAGGTTTGATCCAGGCAGTTAATGTAATCGTATTTGAGGTAATTCCAATTTCAGTGGTAGCCCCGTAGTCTCCGGCAGAAGTACATTGCAATGCATTGCCGGGGATGGTATCGATCTCACACCCACTGGTGGTGGTGATCAAATTGATCTTGGTTTTCGTATCTGAGACCAAACCAGAATCTGTAGCTGTTAATGAAACAGAATAGGTGCCCGGTGATCCATATACGACTTTTGGGTTTTGCGTGGTAAAAGAACTTACATATGTGGCACCAGGGAATGACCAATTCCATGAAGCGCCAGATTTCACCATCGAGGAGTTATCTGTATAATATATTGTATCTCTGGTACAGTTAGATATCCCTTTGTTCACAACAAAATCTGCCTGCACCTGAGAAACATCGTAAAAATCACAAACCCACACACTTCTGTTGGTCCCCATGATCACCCTATTATTATAATAATCGCATTGAATGGTCCTGGCCGCTGTTAGCAATGGAAGGTCTTTATTAAAGAGCAGCCAATTCAACATTCCGTTGTTCTTATAATAAACTGTTTTTAGGGTACCAATATAAAGGCCACCATCTGAACCCTTTTGATGGGCAATAGACCGGATATGCTCCCCATCAAGATCAGAAGTGGTGATATTGGTCCAGGTATTTCCACCATCATTTGAAATAAACACTTTATGGCCATCAAGGTCCCATGAACTCCAGGAGTATTTTGGTGTTCGAGCCAAATAGATGATATTAGGATCCACATCATCTATCTCAAGATCATAATCTAAAAAGTACTTTTCAACTAAAACCGTATCTGGAGGGGTAATATCTGTCCAGGTATCTCCGCCATCAACTGTTCTGAAAATATATTTAGTATCATAGGTCCCTCCTAAAGTAGCTGCCACCATAATTTTTGGATCGGATACAGAGATCCTAATTCTGCCTATCTCTTCTCCAAAATTATAAATGGGTGTATAGGAAACTCCGCCATCTTCTGACATCCTTAATATACTGTCGGCGCCGGAGTATATGGTATTAGCAAAGTCAGGATGAAACTCAAGGTTACTTTTCGTATTGGGCCTTATGTTATAAGTTAATCCCTGGATGTTTTGTGTTCTATCTCCCGGCAACAATAATCGGCCATAATCATGGTACACGATCTGCTCGTTGTGTGGATTTACCTGCCCCCTGGTGTTATCACCTCCAAAAATGGATACCCACCCATTCACATATACATTTCTGTCCTTCAAAAGGCTACCATTATGATAAGTGCCTCCTATCATCACATTGCCATTTGATCTCCCGGCACCAAATCCCCAAAAATCGGTACCGGCAATTCCGTACATTTTTCTTGTTACATTCTGACATTCATCATTGGAATAAAAAATTCCCCCATCGCAGGCAAACCAAATATCTTTACCGTAGATCTTAATATCATGAATATCTGCATGAACATAATTTTGCTTATAAGAATGGCTCCATTTTGAAGGGCAAGTAAAGGATACACCTCCATCCGTGGAATACCAAGCATTTACTCCTGCCACGATCAATGAATCCCCATTTGAATGGGAGGCAGCCAGCGCAAGATCATAATAGTACTGACCCCCATTGTCACCTCCGACATCGCTCCAGGCCATTAAATTAGGATTGGTTACAGGATCAGGGACACCGGCAGGTTGCGGACCACAACATTGGAAAGCCCAAGTCTCTCCTGCATCGTTACTTACGTAGATACCATACAATCCGGAACCTCCGTTGGCGACTCCTGTGGTTAGAGCATAGACCCTGTTCGGTAACGCAGGGGTCACTGATATTTCAACCCTTTTTTGTTCTGTAGTGCCACTTTGAGATGAGGGTTGCGGCCAGCCGGTAAGTTTCCTTATCCAGTTGGCACCCCCATCAACCGTTTTATAGAACTCAGAAGAATCGACTTCATTTTTTACGGCGTAAATGATATCAGGATTTAAAGGGTGGAATTCAATTTCCCAAAATTTACCGGAGATTTGTTGGACCCAGTTAGCCCCACCATCCACAGTTTTATATAGACCTGCATTTGTTCCAACATAAAGTACATTTGTATCTGAAGGATGCATAATGATCTCCCTAAAGGTACCATGGCTTTCACCTTTGAAAACGCCATCTCCTATTTGGGAAATTGTGGAACCGCCATCGGTGGTTTTATACAATGCAGAACCTGATCCAAAATATAGGATGTTATCATCGGAATGGTCTATTTCTAATGCATAAACGGTTCTAATGGCCAATGTTGAAGTCAAAGAGACCCAATTACTCCCTTTATCTGTTGTTTTCCATAATCCGGCATTTGCTGACCCTGCGTATAAAGTATTGGTATTAGACATGGACTGCTCAACAGTGTAAACATGAGCAGCTCCGGCAGCATAATTGGTACTCGCAGCTGTTTTATCAAAATCAAATGGGCCAACACATGACCAGGATGGTAATATCTGTTCTTGCTGTGCTATAATTCTTGACTTTGCTATATAAGCAGCCATCCTTTGAGCCTCCTCCTCTTTTGAAGTTGCTTTATCAGTCACCCCAAAAACGTCATTTTCTATAGCATATATCCACCTTTTGAAATATTGAGTATGCTGATTTTTTATGAAAGGATGCTCTTTATAGTATTCGATATAAGCATCATTCACCAGACCTGGATCCGGATCATCAGCATACATCATGGTAACCCAATTAGGTAGGGATGGATCATCTGTATTGCCGTATGGTTCCTCCATATTTTGGGCCATCATTGGATCAGTTACCAATAATAGAATGGTCACATAAAAGATGCTTAAGTAAAATCGTTTCATTGTGTTCATTTTGAGTAGCGTTTGTACTCCAACTACTATTTATAATGGATCAGACCATAAAAATAAGGGTTTTCAACTAAAATATATCCTCTTCATCAAAAACTAAAAACTTCCGTGGCAGACGGCAAATTTAGTGAATAGGAGAAATTCACTTATTATTGATACATCATCAGGAATTGACAATGTGTTGAGAATTTACTCTTTAAAGGACATTCAATGTATTTTAAAATTTGAACTGATAAAAAAATCCATTTATTTGGAAAAATAAATTCATTAATATATTTTTGCAACTAATAAAAATTATTATTTACGAAATTTTTTAAAATGAATTTAGATCAATAATTCCTGTTTGAGTTGACTAAAGAAATATATTTGTCATCGTTAACCTTCTTACCTATCGGGAAATTATTGATTACATATTTATTCTCAAGATTCATCTTTCAAAAACCTTTATTCAAAATAACCTTTGGAAGCTAACCACCTTATTATTCTTTTGAGCAGCTCATTACTTGAAAGATGGATGAATACTGAATGAAAAAAATGACCAATAGAACTAGGTAACGTTTACTTTTTTATTGTAAATAGATTATTAATTTTACAACATACATCATAACCGCTTAAATAATATTTAGAAAATTATGGGAAAATTGGTGACATTAATTGGGATTGTTGTTCTCATAGTAATATTGCGGGAAATTGAACTTAAATTCAGGTTCATTACAGAAAAGAGAGAAAAGGAACGGGGTGAAGATGAAATAACAACTAGTGACAATAGGCTGAATTCATACCTCATGCTTGGTGGGATGATCAGTTTATTTGTAATGTTTGCCTATCAATTCTTCACTTATAAACACCTATTGTTACCGATTTCCGCCTCTGCACATGGGCCTATAGTTGACAAGTTACAGAATGTCACCTTTACACTCATTACTATTGTGTTTGTGATCACACAATTCATTCTGGGCTATTTTGCATTTCGTTATTATTCCAGGAAAAATAAACCGGCATATTATTATCCTCACAACAATAAGGTAGAATTGATCTGGACGATAATTCCTACCATCGTATTATCGTGCCTAATTACATATGGATTAATTGTTTGGGGCCAAATCATGAAATCTACTGGCGAAAATGCAATGGTAGTTGAAATTTATGGTAAACAATTCCAGTGGATAGCTCGATACGCTGGAAGTGACACAACATTAGGAAATGCGAACTACAAGTTAATCGAAAGAACTAATGTACTAGGCTTGGATTCAAGTGATACTAAATCCATGGATGATATCATCACTAGTGAACTTCATTTACCTGTTAACAAAGCTGTTTTAATGAAATTCCGGTCACAGGATGTAATTCATAGCGCTTACCTCCCTCATTTTAGAGTGCAGATGAATTGTGTACCGGGAATGACTACCCAATTCCAGTTTACTCCTACCATTACAACTGAAGAAATGAGGAAGGAAACAAAGAATGAAAACTTTGACTATATATTACTGTGCAACAAAATTTGTGGGATCATTCATTATTTTATGAAGATGAAGGTGGTGGTTGAATCTGAAGAAGATTATCAAAAATGGCTTGATGAACAGCCTGCTTTTTTTGCTAAGCAAGAAAATAAAATAGAAATAGAATTAGATTCAGCAGCAACAGAGGTTCCCCCGGAAAATGAGCAAATAGTAAGTCAAATTAACGTTGAAAACATTGTGGAACAACCATCTGAGAAAATGTTATAGTTTATGGCAGGACAGGACAAGTTAACACATAAAAAGGAAGGATTTATATCTAAATATATCTTTAGCCAGGATCATAAGATGATTTCCAAGCAGTTTTTAGTAACTGCAATCATTATGGCCGTGGTTGCCATGATGATGGGTGTTTTTTTTAGGTTGCAACTTGGATTTCCCGGTGAATCATTTCCTTTCCTTGAAACATTTTTAGGTAAATGGGCATCAGGTGGTGTGATCAGTCCTAATTTCTATCTCGCTTTGATCACAATGCACGGTACTATATTGGTTTTTTCTGTATTAACCGGTGGTTTAAGTGGCACCTTTGCAAACCTTCTGATTCCATTGCAATGCGGTGCACGCGACATGGCTTCCGGATTTTTGAATATGTTGTCTTATTGGTTTTTCCTCGCTTTCAACATTATTATGATCGTCTCATTATTTGTTTCAGGAGGCCCTGCTTCAGCGGGATGGACTATTTATCCACCATTAAGCGCTTTACCCCAAGCTATTTCCGGATCGGGTTTAGGGATGGATCTATGGTTGGTAGGTATGGCACTTTTTATTGTCTCAGCTCTTTTAGCCGGGCTCAATTACATTGTAACTATATTAAACTTAAGGACAAAAGGGATGTCAATGACGAGGTTGCCCTTAAGTATTTGGGCGCTACTTTTTACAGCGATCATCGGTGTATTGTCATTTCCCGTATTACTTGCTGCAGCTATTTTATTGATTTTTGACAGAACTTTGGGGACCAGCTTTTACCTCTCTGATATTTTTATTGCCGGAGAGCCATTAGCTCAAACAGGTGGCAGTCCGATATTGTTCCAGCATCTATTCTGGTTCCTGGGACACCCTGAAGTATACATTATTTTACTGCCTGCTTTAGGAATTATATCTGAAGTGATCTCAACCAATTCGAGAAAACCGATCTTTGGCTATAAGGCAATGATAGGTTCCATGATGATAATAGCATTCCTCTCATTTATAGTTTGGGGCCATCATATGTTCGTAACAGGCATGAATCCATTTTTAGGTTCTGTATTCGTATTTACCACACTTTTAATAGCCATACCCTCTGCTGTAAAGGTGTTCAATTATTTGGCAACATTATGGAGAGGCAAGATTAGATTCACACCTGCCATGATCTCTGCGATCAGTATGGTTTCACTTTTTATAACAGGGGGATTAACAGGCCTTGTTTTGGGTGATGCGGCTTTAGATATCAATGTACATGACACTTACTTTGTAGTAGGGCATTTCCATATTGTGATGGGAAGTGCTTCTATCATGGGTATGTTTGCTGGAGTTTATCACTGGTTTCCAAGAATGTATGGTCGGCTCATGAATAAAAAACTTGGGTATATACACGTTTGGTTGACCATCATATCTGCATACGGGGTATTTTTCCCTATGCATTTTATGGGATTAGCGGGAGTTCCAAGAAGATATTACTCTAATGAAGCAATTGAATTGTTTAGTGGATTTAGTGATATGAATATATCCATAACCTGGTTTGCTATACTCGCTGCAATTGCTCAGGGGATATTCATATTTAATTTCTTCTTCAGTATCTATAAGGGAAAAAAAGCACCTCAGAATCCATGGGGATCAAATACACTTGAATGGACTGCTCCTGTGGGAGATATTCATGGAAATTGGCCCGGTAAAATTCCCGAAGTTCATCGCTGGCCATATGATTACAGCAAACCTGGAAAGAAGGAAGATTTTGTGGTTCAAACAGTACCCCTTGAGGAAGGCGAAAAAGATGGTGGACATTAAAAGTATTAGAAATGGAAGCAACAATAAGTTATCAAGAACAGCGTGAGATCAGAAACAAGACTGCAAAGCCTCTTTTATGGATTGGGATTGTAAGTATGCTCATGCTGTTTGCCGGTTTAACCAGTGCGTATATAGTTCGAATCGCTGATGGCAACTGGGTTTATTTTGACCTGCCGAAAGTCTTTTATCTCAGCACTGGTATTATTATAGCAAGCAGTGTGCTTATAAATTTTGCTATGATGTCAGTAAAAAGAAATCATCTAACCAGGGTTAAATTATTTCTATTCTTCACACTGCTATTGGGATTTGGTTTTGTTTTTAGTCAGTTTTATGCATGGAAAAGCTTGGTGGATCAAGGTGTATTTTTGGTAGGAAATGTTTCAGGCTCATTTCTTTATGTATTATCTGGATTACACCTTCTGCATTTGGTAGGAGGCATTATATTTCTTACCGTAATACTCATAAAAGCACTGTTAGGTCATTATAATTCTGAGAAAAAATTAGGGATGGAATTGTGTGCCACCTACTGGCATTTTTTAGATGTATTATGGATATATCTTTTTTTGTTTTTTGTATTTATCCAATAAAGAAAATACGACCTATAAACCATTTAGATCACTATGACACAAAAAGCTTCAGCAATAAATAAAAAAAATATTTGGGGAGGAGGGCAATCTCCTTTTAATGTCAGCTATGGGAAACTACTGATGTGGTTTTTTCTCATTTCTGATGCTTTAACCTTTGGGGGATTATTGGTGTCATATGGCTTTATGCGGCACAAATTTACCGGTTCATGGCCTGCTGCAACAGAGGTCTTTGTTCATTTTCCTTTTATGGGAGACACACATATACCCCTCTTATATGTAGGGTTAATGACATTCATTCTTATTTTGAGTTCTGTCACCATGGTATTGGCCGTTGAGGCAGGGCATCGTAGGAATAAAAGTCAGGTCATCAAATGGCTGGCGTTGACAATAGTGGGTGGATTTTTCTTTTTATTTTCACAAGCATGGGAATGGTCTCATTTCATTCATGGTACTGAGCAAGGTGTTGTTAAAGATGTTTTTGTAAATGGTGAATGGGTAACCAAAACCATTCATGGCGCTACTTTGAAATACAATGAGTATGGGAATATGTTATTTGGGGACTTCTTCTTTGGCATTACGGGCTTTCATGGAGTTCATGTGCTAAGCGGTGTGGTGATCAATATTGTTATTCTCTTAAATGTCATTAAAGGGACCTATGAAAAGCGCGGACATTATGAAATGGTTGAGAAGGTAGGCTTGTATTGGCACTTTGTGGATTTAGTTTGGGTGTTTGTTTTTACATTTTTCTACCTGGTTTAGCGGGTTTTTTGACACGAACTTTATAATTAAAATAAATAGATTTTAAATAATAACCATTGTTATGGAAAGAGATGATATAGTTGAATATTCACTAGATATCCATCATACTGAAGAAGAAGGTAAAAAAGCAAGAAAGAAAATATGGAAGGTTTTTGGGATCTTATTGGGTATTACGATCATTGAAGTATTGATGGGTGCCTATCTTTCAGGAATAGAAAAATACCATACCTTTTTGATCATAGCATTTATCTTTTTCACACTGGTTAAGGCATTCTATATTGTTATGACATTCATGCATCTTGGAGATGAGATTCGTTCCCTAAAATACATAGTACTTGTACCTTACATCGCCTTTATTATATATT
This sequence comes from uncultured Chitinophagales bacterium, assembly GCA_964572485.1. Taxonomy (GTDB): domain Bacteria; phylum Bacteroidota; class Bacteroidia; order Chitinophagales; family CAZNGA01; genus CAZNGA01. The sequence goes on along the minus strand of CAZNGA010000017.1, from coordinate 26,505 downwards.
TGATTTATATCTGCTTGTACGAAGCTACAAGTATGTTTAATGCTTTGAACCAATAGCAATAGATATTAGATGGTGAAAAATAAGATTAAAAAATACAATCATTTTAAAAAGGTAATCGTACTATCAGTGATCTTATTGCTCCCTTCGGTCATTTACTTTTCATTCGTATATTTTACTTTTTTACCAACACATTCATTTATTTTTAACTCTTCCAGCAAGGAGACTTTAAAGAGTGATGAGCATGAAAAATTAATTGTTAAGATAAATTCAAATAATGATTCGATCCATTCTGACAACTCAAATACTCAAGGCCACGAAAAAGATTAGTACTTACAATTGGAGAGTTGGATGAATTATTACTAATAATCTCTTATATTTAAAACAATGAAAAGGTTACTGCTTATTTTTTACATTTTCATTTTGGCTACACTGTTCTTTACGCAACAAACTTTTGCTCAATGCGCAATGTGCAAGGCTGTTGTTGAAACAAATTTGGAAAATGATGTGAATGCAGTAGGTGCAGGTTTAAATTCAGGGATACTTTATTTAATGGCTTTTCCTTATTTAGTGTTGATAATAGGCGGCTATTTCTGGTATCGATCACAAAAATTGCAGCGCATCGCTTAGCTAATTGAATGATCAAAAATAAATATAAACGGGCAATTATTATTATTTCTATTGTTGTCCCCCTAACAGTAGCATCACTATTTCAGATCAAACTTGATGCTGATTTTTCCTTTTTGCCTCCAATTTACACGACCATTAATGGGATCACAATCTTGATTCTTTGTTTATCTTACTATTTTATCAAAAATGGCGACCGACTAAATCACGAACGTATGATCAAGACTGCATTTGTCCTTTCTTGCTGCTTCCTGGTCATGTATCTATTGTATCATGCAACCTCTGAGGAGACGAAGTTTGGCGGAACGGGAATGATCAGGAATGTTTATTTTACTATTTTAATCTCACATATCTTATTGTCCATGGTGATCATACCTATTGTATTTTACACTTACTTTTTAGCAAAAGCAGAAGATTTTGTAAAACACAAGAAAATTGCTAAATATACCCTGCTGCTATGGTTATATGTTGCGTTGTCAGGTATTACTGTTTACATTTTACTACGCCCTTATTATCCATAATCCACGTTAGGTCATGGCCATTTTTTGAAGGGCTGCCATATTGTGTATTAAGATATGTTTCCCATTGAGTGAAATGACCTTTTCTCTGGTAAGCTCTGATAAATTTCTGATCACATTTGAAGTAATCATATTCGATAAGCTTGCCAATTCCTTTCTCTTTAATTGCACATTAATTGATCCATCAGGAGATAGGCCATATACATCAATAAGCAGGAGCAGCACATCACAGAGACGCGCCTTCATATTCTTTTGCGTTAAGTTAAAGAGCAGTGAACTTAAAGTATTCAAGGATTTAGCAAGGTATATGATGGTTCCTATGGCCAGATCTTTACTGCCAGATAGTACTTCAAAGAAATCATCTCTATGAATTGAGCAAAGACCAGTTGCTTCGATGGCTACAGCTGATGTACCGTAGTCATCACCTGACATTAAAGCTTGAAATCCCAAAAAATCTACGGGTTTCTTCAGTTCAATGATCTGCTCAATATCATCCTTTAGTGTCTTTACTATTTTCACCTTTCCTGAATTTAAACAATAGAGGCTGATTGGCCTGGTGCCTTCCTTAAAAATAACTTCCCCTTTCTTGTAATTCAACTCTTTTCTTCTGCTTTCTATTTGCTCAAGTTCCGGGTTACTCAATGAGCAAAAGAGGGAATGCTTTTTTAATGTACAATTGAAACAAGATTTTTTTTCATTGATCATTTTGCTCATAGAAAGAATAATTCATTAATTTTATGAAATTAGAAATCCCATTTTTTTCAGCAATATAAATAATATTTTTAAGTAAAATATGCTAAATAATAATTATTTTTATGCTTTTAAACATATTCTTTCTCAATAAACTTAAAATCCGTGTGACCAGGTGATTCTATTAGTTAACCAAAAATCAACCTGTGACAAAAGATAAGAATTGAATATCTTGCATTAATTATGGATCAAGTATTATTAAAAAGAAGTCTATTTTCATTCTGCTTAGCAAGATTTAATGATTATTGCCAACTCATTAAATTACGATTAACGCTTCTGGTCGTATTCTCTGCAGGAATAGGTTTTGTTATTGGTGGTTCTATTTCAGTGATTAGCCCACAGTTTATTCTTCTTCTTTTAAGTGGATTTTTTGTTACCGGTGCTGCAAATGGTATCAACCAGATCATTGAACGGAACTTGGATAAGCTCATGACGCGTACCTTAAATCGTCCGGTAGCTACAGGACGGCTTTCTATTATTGAATCAACGATTGTAGTGATTCTTATGGGGCTTTTGGGGGTCTTTCTCCTTGGTTATTATTTCAATAATGTAACTGCACTGATCGGGATTTCATCATTACTCATCTATGGTTTTGTCTATACTCCATTAAAGCGCGTCACACCCTTGGCTGTTGTTGCTGGAGCTATACCTGGTGCTGTTCCACCAACTATCGGATATATTGCTGTTACCGGTGAATTTGACATGATCTGCCTGATCCTTTTTATAATTCAATTCATCTGGCAATTCCCACACTTTTGGGCTGTGGCCTGGATCTTAAATGATGAATACAACAAAGCAGGCTTCTTCCTATTGCCTACACGAAAAGGCAGAGATAAAAGAACTGCAGTTTTTATATTTACCTCTACCCTATTATTGGTAGGGCTTAGTATTTATTTATTATTTGTAGGTTTTAGTAATCCCTTTACTGCAATACTAATTACGATCCTCTCCCTCCATTTTTCATATCAATCTTACAAATTAATGGCTACAAACTCATTAAAAGAAGCCAGGCAGTTGATGTTTGGGTCCTTTTATTATTTACCACTTGTACAAATATTATTAGTTATTGGCAAAATGTTCTGAAATTCGGAGCTATTAATTTTATTTCCAGACAAACTAACTGCTAACTTATATATGAAGTCCTTTATCTTATATCTGACAATAATTATCTATTTATCTAGCTGCACAAGTCCCCAAAAAAAGCTGCCTTATATTGGTAATCATATTACTCAATCAAAGATGGTTGATGGCAAGGAGATTATTGATACATTATATCATAAGGTACCTGAATTTTCATTTATGAATCAGGATAGTCAAATGATCAGCCATAATGTACTGAATGACAAGGTTAGTGTTGTTGGATTTATATTTACCTCTTGTCCCACCATTTGCCCTGTAATGACAAAGCAATTAGTCAGGGTACAGCGAATGACCGAAAACCTTAAAGATTTTTTAATAGTAACTTACTCAGTTGATCCTGAAAGGGATACACCTTCTAAATTGCGATTATTTGCTGATGATTATAATGCAAATACTGATAGGTGGCATTTTCTTACCAGTGATACAAAGACCACCTATGATCTGGGGATGAATGGCTATTATCTTGGCATGGGAAAGGAGGATGATGCACCAGGAGGTTTTATTCACTCACCAATGTTTCTTTTAATAGACCGAGAAAGACATATCAGGGGAATGTACGATGGGACCAACATTGATGAGGTCACAAACTTAGTAAAGGACATAAAATTCCTTCACTCAATCAAGTAGTTTTGTTACATCCATCTTCAAAGACAATAGGTTATTGGCTGCTATTAGGGGCTTTCCTGGTAATGGTCATGGTCATTATCGGAGGAATAACCCGCTTGACTCATTCCGGGTTATCAATGGTTGCCTGGAAGCCCGTTACAGGTATTTTACCACCATTGAATGAAACACAGTGGCAAGAGGAGTTTTCAAATTACAAAACCTCGCCTGAATTTAAAATTAAGAATTTCGATTTCGACTTGCAGGATTTTAAATCCATTTTTTGGTGGGAATATATCCACCGATTTTTAGCAAGACTGATCGCTTACACTTTTATCATTCCTTTTCTATACTTTTTATTTACCAAAAAACTGAGCAATAGATTACTTGTAAAAAAGCTGATCATTATTTTCCTTCTCGGGGCATTTCAAGGGTTTATCGGGTGGTTCATGGTTGCAAGCGGCCTTAAAGTTGATCCTGAAGTCAGCCATTATTGGTTAGCTTTTCACTTAATATCTGCACTTTTTCTCATAAGCTATATCCTGTGGACCGCCATGAGTATTCTATTCCGGGAAAAAATATCAGAAATTTCAGATGGTAGGACTTTGAGACGGTTATTGAATACGCTTCTTGTTTTTTTAGGGATACAGATCTTCTATGGAGCATTAGTTGCAGGGCTAAAGGCCGGATTATTCTATCCTACTTTTCCAAAAATGGGCACAGAATGGATTCCGGGGAGTATCCCGGGTGCCTTTTCTGTTTATGGGATATGGGCTCTTTTAGAGGATCCTGTGACCGTTCAATTCTTACACCGAACTTTGGCCTACATTGTAGCGCTGATCATTGTTTATGTATTATATAAAGTCCGGAAATTAGCATTATCAGTGCATCAAAAAAATGTGTGCATTGCATTAGGAGTACTTCTGGTCATTCAATTTACCCTTGGCATATACACAATACTTTATTCTGTACCAGTTGTACTTGGTGTGCTTCATCAGCTTGGGGCAGCGTTATTGCTAGCAGCAGTGATTATTGGGATTTTCTTTTTTAGGAGGGGTCATTCATCATAAATAATGAAATAAGGGGCAGGTAAATTAATTTAAAAAGCCCTCAAAATAAGAGGGCTTTTTGGTTTGTAGCCTAGGACTCAACCTAAATCTTTATGGATTCTGGCTTGCAGGGGCTTCCTGACAGCGTCCTTTCTCGTTCTCCTCTTGCTTACGCTCTTTCTCTGCAATTTGTAATACCAGGAAGCATCCTAAAAAAGGATATTTTTTTATCAATGATCGGAGTCTCCATTCACCAATCGTTTACAATATACAATTATTTTACACTTTATGCAAAAAAACACTATCATTCCTTTCTTTATATAGAAAATTCTACAAAAAAAATAAATTAGACCCAATAATTTAGAAATGTTTTTTGCTTTATTTTAGAATAGGTAAACTTTGCGGAAGTAAAATGGGCTTTAATGGATCCCCAAATATAAAAAAACCCTCCAATTGCTCAGAGGACTTTCGTTGTAGCGGGGACAGGACTTGAACCTGCGTCCGCCAGCCGGCGGATAGGAGCCATACGAGCTATTCATTTTTCAAAATACTCCAAATATATTTTCTTCCACTTGCTGATTTTAATTGTATTTCTCTTTTCATAGCTTCTTTCTTGGAATGAAACTGTTCAATGTAAACTAATTTCCAAGGCCTGAATTTAACGGTCCATCCCTTTGATGATAATTCATTGTGAGACCTTAAGCGTTGCTCCAGATTTGAAGTATATCCAATATAAATTTTTGAATAATTTGTCGAATATAGTGCATAAACTGTAAACATATCTTACCATAAATTAAAAAAGCCCCCCAATTGCTCAGAGGACTTTCGTTGTAGCGGGGATAGGACTTGAACCTGCGTCCGCCAGCCGGCGGATAGGAGCCATACGAGCTATTCATTTTTCAAAATACTCCAAATATATTTTCTTCCACTTGCTGATTTTAATTGTATTTCTCTTTTCATAGCTTCTTTCTTGGAATGAAACTGTTCAATGTAAACTAATTTCCAAGGCCTGAATTTAACGGTCCATCCCTTTGATGATAATTCATTGTGAGACCTTAAGCGTTGCTCCAGATTTGAAGTATATCCAATATAAATTTTTGAATAATTTGTCGAATATAGTGCATAAACTGTAAACATATCTTACCATAAATTAAAAAAGCCCCCCAATTGCTCAGAGGACTTTCGTTGTAGCGGGGATAGGACTTGAACCTATGACCTTTGGGTTATGAGCCCAACGAGCTACCATCTGCTCCACCCCGCGATATATTTCTTTCTATTTATTTTCTCAAAATTACTTTTTACATTTTCTCTTCGCTATCTTGAACCTGCGTCCGCCAGCCGGCGGATATGAGCCCAACGAGCTACCATCTGCTCCACCCCGCGATATATTTCTTTCTATTTATTTTCTCAAAATTACTTTTTACATTTTCTCTTCGCTATCTTGAACCTGCGTCCGCCAGCCGGCGGATATGAGCCCAACGAGCTACCATCTGCTCCACCCCGCGATTTAGCATGCAAAAATAAACCTTATCTTTGTCTTATCAAACGTATATAAACTTTTTATTTCTAAATGTCACATAAAGCCGGGTTCGTAAATATCATTGGTAAGCCGAATGTAGGGAAGTCCACCCTGATGAATGCATTTATTGGAGAACACTTGTCCATCATTACCTCTAAAGCGCAAACTACCCGCCACCGCATACTTGGGATCGTGAATGGAAATGATTTTCAGGTAGTGTTATCAGACACTCCCGGGATCATTACTCCAAAATACACTTTGCACAAATCCATGATGAAACAAGTAACCACTTCATTAAAGGATGCCGATATTATTCTGTTCGTTACTGAAGTAGGAGAATCTTATAATGAAGAAGATCCTACTATTATGAAAATTGCGAAAGCAAAGGTCCCTGTCCTTTTATTGATCAACAAAATGGATCTAGCTGACGAAGAAAAGGTAAAAGCAAAGATCGACTATTGGAAGGAGCAAATAAATGTTACCAATATCTATCCCATCTCTGCACTACAGAAATTCAATGTAGATACTGTTTTTAAGAAGGTGATATCACTTTTACCAAAATGTGAGCCCTATTATCCTAAAGATGCAATGACAGATAAGCCGGAGAAGTTCTTTGTGCAGGAATTTATCCGGGAAAAGATCTTTCTCAATTATAAACAAGAAGTCCCCTATTCAACGGAGGTTATGGTGGATACTTTTAAGGAAACCGAGGAGATCATTAAAATACGAGCAGAAATATTTGTAAACAGAAAGTCGCAAAAACCCATTCTTATTGGTGCAGGCGGACTGGCACTTAAGAAAGTGGGTATAGCAGCCAGAAAAGATATTGAGAAATTCTTTAAAAAAAAGGTCTATTTAGAGCTCTTTGTTAAAGTCAAGGAGAACTGGAGGGACCGGGAAGACTATCTAGACCAATTTGGGTATTGATCAAGTAGGCCTCAAATTATTAATAAAATTAAATTCGAAATAAACCCGAAGATTAAAGGATACCCTAATTTAATACATGTATCTTGGTTTCTGTTTTGTTTATTTGAATTTCAGTATTATTTAGGATTTCGTATTTGGAATTTCGTATTTCACCTTTTGGATTTTTGTTTTTTAGATAGCCCTATAATAAAATATGGGAAATATCATAGCAATAGTAGGAAGGCCTAATGTAGGAAAATCTACATTATTCAACAGATTGGTACAGCAGAGAAAAGCGATCGTTGATGATACTAGTGGCGTTACACGTGATAGACATTACGGTGTATCCGATTGGAATGGAAAGAACTTTGTCATCATTGATACCGGCGGATTTGTTCCGGGGTCAGATGATGTGTTGGAAAGTGCCATTAGAGAGCAGGTAGAGCTCGCCATGGAAGAAGCTGAGGTCATTTTATTCATGGTTGATGTTACTTGTGGGATCACAGACCTTGACAATCAAATGGCATCAATTTTGAGAAAATCTACCAAACCCGCCATACTCGTTGTCAATAAAGTGGATAATGCGCAAAGAGGTTATGATGCAAACGAGTTCTACGGCCTGGGATTTGACCATTTCTTTTCTATTTCTTCCATCAATGGAAGTGGTACAGGTGAATTGCTAGATGAAATGGTGACATTTATAGAGCCACAAAAGGAGGACGCACAAGATGACATCCCCCGAATGGCGATCATTGGCCAGCCAAATGTTGGAAAATCCACTCTATTGAATGCATTGGTAGGGAAACAGCAGAATATTGTAACTGACATTGCAGGCACTACAAGAGACACAATTCATACAAAATACAAGTTGTTCAATAAGAATTTCATTCTCCTGGACACAGCAGGATTGAGAAAAAAATCCAAAGTTCACGAAAATCTGGAATTCTACTCAGTTATGAGGGCAATTAAGGCTATTGAGGAATCAGACGTTTGCATGTTACTAGTGGACAGTTCTATTGGTGTAACTGCTCAGGATGTCAATATTTTCAGGCTGGCTCAAAGAAGAAAAAAGGGCATCGTGATATTGGTCAACAAGTGGGATCTTATGGAAAAAGATACTGATACGGCTAAGTTGATTGAAGAGGAAATATTAGCCAAAATTGAGCCTTTTACTGATGTTCCAGTCGTATTTATTTCAGCTTTGCATAAAACAAGAATATTCAAGGGTATTGAACTTGCTGCCGAGGTTGCTAAAAAGAGGAAGGTCAAGATCCCTGCTTCAAAGTTGAACAAGGAGCTACTAAAGAAAATTGAAGAAACACCACCCCCTTCTCATAGAGGGAAATACATAAAGATCAAGTATGTCTCACAACTGCCATCTGCTACCCCTTCTTTTGCATTTTTCTGCAATCATCCTCAGTATATTAAGGAATCGTATAAGAACTTTCTTGAAAATAAGCTTAGGGAAAGCTATGATTTAGCTGGTGTACCAATTAGCATTTTATTTAGAAAAAAATAGTATTTTTTCTTGTTTTCGAATTATATCGATATATTTGCCTTACGATAAGTGAATTATAACAAATTTCAATCATTAATTAACTAAATCAATTAAAATGAAAAAGCTCTTAATGTTCTTAGTTCCAGCTGCTGTAATTTTCGTCGTTTCCTGCGGAACTCCAAGTGAAGAAAACGCTGATGCACCTGCTGAAGAAACTACCGAAGAAACAATGGACGAAGCTACTGATGTAACTACTGATGTAACTACTGATGAAGTGGCTGAAGAAGAAGCTACCGAAGAAACAATGGACGAAGCTACTGATGAAACTACTGATGAAGTGGCTGAAGAAGCAGTAGAAGAAGAAGTTAACTAGAATTATCAAAATTTAATTTCCATGAAGCAACTATTATTTCTATTGTTAGCGGTTGCATCTTTAGCATTTTTCTCTTGTAATGCTCCTGCCGAAGGGGATGAAGAAACAACAACAGAAGAAGAAGTGACACCGGAAGAGCCTGCTGCTGAAGCAGCCGCTCCTGTGGAAGAAGTTGTACCTGAAAAGGTAGAAGCAACTGCCCCTGTTGAAGAAAACACAAGCGACAAAGTGTCAGATGCAAAAAATGAGCAGGACCAAGTGAATCGTGGTAAAGACCAAGAAGCTCCTGTTGAAAATGAGGAGCCAAAATTGAAGGAAAATGCGCCTAAGATCGAAAGAGGTAAGATGAAGGTGGACAAAGGAGTTAAGACGAACTCAGGTCAGGCAAAATCCGGAGGCGGAGCGAAAAAAGGTATTAAAAGAACCAATTGATCTTTTTCAATTACTTCCTTTGCGAAGCTCAGTATTTATCTTGATTTAAGTGTCTTATATGCCATTTGAAATGTATTATCTGTATTCTTAAGTACAGAAAAATATCCATTGCTCTTCAGCATAGTTCTAGCGATATAAGCTTTTAACCTAATAGCTATTTCATTTTTTGAGATAGCTATTTCTTTTTCATCTCTTTCCACACCATTTATTTGGGCATACTGAAAGAATTTTTCCATCATATTATCAGAGATGATAAAATCATTGTTAAATTGGTTTTCATTTGTAAAAGAGCTGAAAAACTTACTATTTCGAGCATAATAGCTATAAGCATATTGCACGATGAGTCCTTTTGCCCTAATATTTCTTAGATAATTTGTATAATACGAGGTATCAATAGGGACAAATATATCAGGCATTATCCCACCTCCCCCATAAACAACCTTCCCCGTTGGTGTAATAAATCGTAAGGAGTCTGCAAACTTTATACTGTCAGGGGTTTCGAATTCTCCTCTCTGGTATCTCTCGTACAGGTCATGGCTATACTTTGCAAGGCCATCATCATACGGCTTTTGGATACATCTTCCAGAAGGGGTAAAGTACTTTGATATGGTCAACCTGATCGCAGAACTATCAGGGAGCATAAATTGCTCCTGAACCAATCCCTTACCAAATGACCTTCTCCCGATAATAACTCCTCTACTCCAATCCTGCACAGCCCCTGCCAATATCTCACTAGCGGAAGCCGAATATTCATCCATCAAAACCACAATAGCTCCTTCCTTAAATACTCCCTTATTTGTTGCACGGTACTCTTTCTTTGGATATGATCTCCCTTTGGTATATACAAGCAGCTTTTGATCATCCAATAGTTCATCAACTACTTTGATGGCTGCAAGCAGGTAGCCACCAGGGTTATTTCGCAGGTCCAAAATAAGTTTTTTCATATTTCGGCCTACCAAGTCATTCACTGCTTGAACAAATTCAAAATGAGTAGATTCACCAAATTTATTGATCCTGATGTACCCAATTTGTTCATCCACCATAAAAGAACCATCGACACTATAAATGGGAACTCTTCCCCGGGTAATAGTAAATTCGAGGTATTGATCGTTGCCCTTTCTAAAAATCTCAACAGTCACCTTAGTGCCATTAGGTCCTTTGAGTAACTTCATGACATCATTGTTTCCAATATTCACACCTGCAACACCTTTGCCATCAATAGTTACGATCATATCTCCCGATTGCAGTCCTAATTTCTCAGATGGCCCCCCTTTGATGGTATTTACCACCATGATCGTGTCGTTCACCAAAGAAAATTCAATTCCTATCCCTTCAAATCTTCCTGCTAAGGTTTCACTATAAGCTTGTAACTCTTTCTTTGAAATGTAATGTGAATGTGGGTCCAATTCAGAAAAAATTCCTTGAATAGCAGCAGATGAGAGTTGATCCAAATCTACATTATCCACGTACCTGGCATAGACTTTATTAAGTACTTCATCCAATTTGCTTACCTTGTCCTTTTGTGAAATAGCATACTTGCCTATATTGGACTCACTATAATTGATACCAATTTGCATTCCAATAATGATCACTAAAGCAAAAATGGACGGCAGGACAATGTCTCTTTGTTTTATCTCCATATATGCAACAAAAATAGTAACTCTCCAGCTATTGGTGGCTATAATTGCCTATTGATTTAGAAATTTTGTGGGGTGAAGGCCAACTATAATAGGTAATCCTTTTCTATATTTGTTACAAACCCAAAGGAATGAACAATATAACAGAGTCCCCATCAAAATATCGCCATCTTGAAAATATGACCACGCATGAGCTATTGGCAAATATAAATCAGGAAGATCAATCAGTACCTTTGGCCATCAAGGAAGTGATCCCTACTATCGAAAAGATAGTCAATATTATTTATGATAAAATGCTGAGTGGCGGGCGTCTATTCTACATTGGAGCCGGTACCAGCGGAAGGTTAGGAATTGTTGATGCTTCAGAATGCCCTCCTACCTTTGGTGTTGAGCACAATTTGATCATTGGCATCATCGCAGGGGGAGATGGAGCTATCAGGAAAGCTGTTGAATTTGCAGAAGATGATATCGACCAGGGATGGAAAGATCTCAAAGAGCACGAAGTTAATTTCAAAGATGTGGTTATCGGTGTTGCTGCTTCGGGTACTACACCATATGTGGTTGGTGCATTAAAAAAGTGTAGAGAGCATAACATTATTACAGGGGCTATCACTTGTAATGAAGAGGCCCCTGTATCAAAAGAAGCAGAGTATCCTATCGAGATCATTGTAGGGCCAGAGTTCATTACAGGAAGTACACGAATGAAAGCAGGAACCGCCCAAAAGCTCATTTTAAATATGATAACCACTGCAGTTATGGTGAAACTGGGTAGAGTTGAGGACAACAAGATGGTTGACATGCAGTTGAGTAATGATAAATTGGTTGACCGCGGGACAAAAATGGTCATGGAAACCTTAGGGATCACATATGAAGAGGCACAGGAACGGCTTTTAAAATTTGGAAGTGTCCGCCAGGCAACTGAAGAATGATCAGGTCATTTTTTTGTAATCTTCAATGAATTTCTTTAATCCTATGTCAGTCAGCGGATGATTCAATAGTCCCAAGATGCTTTTTAGTGGACATGTAGCAATATCAACGCCGGATTCGGCTACTTTTACAATCTGCAAGGGACTTCGAATGGAGGCAGCAATTATTTGGGTCTTATAATCATAGGTACGGTAAATATGAACAATCTCCTGGATCAACTGTATGCTATCCCAGTTGGTGTCGTCTACTCTTCCTAAGAAAGGAGATACGAAGGTAGCACCAGCTTTAGCTGCAAGAATCGCCTGTCCGGCAGAAAAGACCAATGTACAATTAGTCCTGATTCCCTTGCTGGATAAAAATTTCAATGCCTTCACTCCATCCTTGATCATTGGAACTTTAACAACAATGTGGTCATCAATCGAGGCCAATACATTTGCTTCTTTGATAATTCCATTATAATCAGTGGATATTACTTCAGCGCTCACATCTCCTTTTACGATATCACATATCTTCTTATAGTGCTTATTAATATCGGCCCCTCCCTTAACTCCTACTTTTGCCATCAAACTTGGGTTGGTAGTAACGCCATCTAAAACACCCAGATCCCTGGCTTCTTTAATTTCATCAAGGTCAGCTGTATCAACAAAAAATCTCATAATAATTAGTTTATCATACGAATATAAAGGAATTTTCTCAAACCCAAATAAAAAGGGCAAGTTACTTACATCGCACCGCTCAACCACCTACCCTTGCTTCCTTCCAGATCTGGGGGATTTCAGTAGGAGCTGGTCGTATAAGACTTGCCCAGAACGTTATGTCTTTATCTCATTTCGCTTCCCTGCTAATGGCATTACTTCTTAGGCACCCACCATAGGTCTAAAATGGTATAGGTAGGCGCATAAGTATTGAACCTAGGTTCAATCTTCATACCAATTTCAGGCTCACCTTCCTTCAAGTGACTCATCAACACAGTACTAACCCCTTTTATACTTATAGAGATCAGATGACATGGAGGATCCAGCCTGTTAAACGCGCCTGGATAAGACACAGAGATGTGTGTATATATCTCAGCTTCAGGATCTTTGATCTCTACCCATTCCATCAATTCAAGGCAATCAGGGCAATATACCCTAGGCGGCAGCATAGCTTCTCCACTATCTCCGGCTGGGCATCCCTTGGTATTGCATTTAGTGGCCATGAGTTTCCCTTTTGTCAATCCTTTGAAAAAAGGAGTTTCCCCACCATAAGTATGAACATGGATAGGTGCTCTTGGCTTCTCAAGTACAATAGGGTCAATGCTTCTCAGAACAGTTGCCCCAGGATTCAAATTTTGATATTCAAATGCATTAATCATAGTATTACTCCTTCTTTAATATTGTGCAAGTAACATGTGAGCCAACACCGGCATGACTGATCGCCATTCCTGTTTTAGCATCCTTTACTTGCAGGTTTTCAAAATCTTTAGGTTTTTCTTTTCCAACACGTGTCCACATTTCTTCTCTTTCATGGAAGTAGGACCATCTGTTCTGGAGCTGCCAGAATAATTCTCCTACCTGCATTATGCCTGTTGCTCCAACAGCGTGAGTACATCCAATTAATCCTCCCGATAGATTAGAGGGACATTTCCCTCCATAATAAGCATCGCCGCTTTCAATATACTCCATCCCTTGTCCATATGGCCTTAATCCAACATCCTCATAGGATTGGACATCTGAAATCGTAAAGGCATCGTGCAACTCAATAAGATCAAAATCCTCACAAGGATCCACAATTCCTGCCATATTATAAGCATAATATGCTGCCATACGGGAAGCAAGGAAGCTGGTAAATCCGGGATATTTATCTGCCCCTGGATAACGTTTGCCAAAATCTTTGTAGGTATCCATGGTCTCATTAGGCAGTAATGGGATCTCCATATGTCTTCTATCTGCAGCTCTTAGTGTATGACTACCAGCTGCACACCAAAGTTTTACCGGATTGTCAGTAAGTTCATAAGCTGTTTTCTCATCACATAAAAGAATACTTGCAGAACCCACACTCATCAGGCAAGCATCTAAGAACCGAAGTGGATCAGCGACCATTGGGCTGTTCGTAACGTCATCAACTGTAAGTCGCATGGGTGATTGAGCATATGGATTGCTAACTGCATAACCGTGATTCTTAACAGAGATCTTCGATAGCACTTCTCTAAATTTAGGAGAACTTTTTCCAAAGATCTTCCAATATCTTTGAGCCATCAAGGCATAATATCCAGTATAAATATGGCCAAGCTCAGTTTCAAAATCTTTATCAGCTGCTGTTGCAATATAATGATTACCGGTACGGGTATCCACTTCATCCATCCTCTCCCAACCCAATACCAATGAACAATCTGATTGCCCTGAAGCTATTGATATAGCTCCTGCCCATATCGCACTACCGCCGGTAGCACCACCAGTCTTTACGGCAATGTTTGGCAGAGGGTCTAACCCCAATCGGTCATGGATCAACGCCTCTCCCAACAACTGATCTCCAAAATGGTCGGCAAAGTGTCCATAAATACAGGCTTGTATATACCCTTTCAATTCCATCACATTGTCGACTTTGAGATGATTCTCTAAAGCCATCATCCTAAAAGCTTCCACACAAAGTTCTTCTGTTTTCTTTTCAGGATATTTCTTTCTAAAATCACTCATACCTGCAGCAACAATATACACTGGTCTCATTTGCTGTGGTGTCTGCAAATTTCGTTCTGTAAACTTTATCATCACAAAATTATTTTCGTATTAACAAATTATACTTGGAAAACAACATCTATTTTTTTCCACTCTTCAAAAGCTCATTTCAAAAATAGAGGTCAAAATTAAGGAAAGATTTATGAATTTTTTAGTAAAAGAAAGATTTAGATTTCAATCTTATATCGTCAGAATTAAAACTTACAATTGGAGATGGCTAGATGACAATTCAAATGCGAAACAAACCGAGTGCAAAGAATCAAAAAAAAAATTTTCAGGAAATAATTAGTCCTTACAGTGAATTCTCGTCAGTGAAGATCTGGATGATGATATCACGATATTTATCGCCGAAAGTTATTAAACACCAGGAATATAAGACAAGTGCATCTTTTACTTTTAATTGTTTTATTGCTTTTTTGAGTTCCTTTGTGAATAGCTCTTTATCAAAGCTTACCTTAGTTAGAATCTTTTTAGCAAATTCAAGCATAGATCATTTTTTCATAAAAGAGAACAGCTTAAATAAAGGTCGAGAGAATCCCTCAAACGCTTCGGCTGCTTATGTTTCAGCGCCTTTACTTTGTGTGGCGCTCCTTAAATCAAAGGTAATAAATCAAAATTGAAAATTCAAATATCTACCAAAATAAATGTCATAATGCTCGATCATTTGAAATTGTAGTTTGCTTGAACGATGACCCTATTTATCAAAATGTACCATTTTATTATTTAACAATCAAAGCTGACTTTTATTGCCACATCTCTTATTTTTTGACTGAAAATTGAAATAAGAAAAACAATAAATTGATACCTTTAGATATCATGCGATCATGGTTGAAGAGATATTCTCCATCTCTCTTATTCCTGGCAATTGTACCCACAATTGCACACTTCCTACTATCCCATTTGGGATTTAATCCTACGGATGATGGGAATGTACTTGCCACTAGTGTCCGCATTATTGATGGCCAAATTCCGCATAAAGATTTCATCTCACTCCGGCCGGCGGGCTCTGCCTATCTACATAGTTTTTTTGTCATCATCGGCAAGGAACAAGCTATTTGGTTATCGCGCTACTTTGTACTCTTTCAGTTTGCAGTTATTGCATGGTGTTGGAATTATTCTATCAAAAAGTTACTCAACATACACCCCCAACCAGCATTTCAGTTTCTGGCAGGGATAGCTGCTTTTGCCTTTTGTATTCATAGCTTTCCTATAATTGCCTGGCATTCTATAGATGGGCTTTTCTTTTCTTCAATAGGATTGTCATTGCTCATATATAACGGTAGGCAATATAGAATGGTTGGCTTCCTCCTGATGGGTATTGCATTGTTATTCAGGCAGAATTTCATATTTATTATTCCCGGATCACTTTTCTTGTTGAATGAACATAAGTCTATCAAAAATTGGGTGGTTATGAGTCTACCAATCATCTTCTATGGTCTATTTCTCTACTTTTCTGATGCGCTGAGTTTGGCAATAGGCCAACTCTTTACCCAAACTGACCTTATTGACACTGCAATTTTAAGGTACTTAACTGAAATGGGGTTTTACTTAGGGCTTATTGGCGGATTTGCCGGGGCCTTACTACTAACGGGTCAAGTGAAGATAAGATGGACCTCTGATCTTATTTCTACCATGATCGGAAACTTCATTATCATAAATATCCTGTTAGCATCAGCGGTGGCACTTTTCTTCGGCAGGTTCTTCGGTGCTCCTTCCTTCGCTTTATTTGGTGCTGTATTAGGAACTACTATTGCTATTCTATTACCTCAAAAACGGGAACCAAATTATGTTATGGCTGGAGGGTTTGTATTATTGTTTGCCTGGACAACTTCTATTTCAGTTGGTGCCAATACTCCTGCATTAGCTTCAGGTCCATTATTGCTATTCCTTGTATATTTCTTAAAAAAAACAGCCCAAAGCTATCATAGTAGATGGATGTCAAAGCCGTTAAGTGTATTGATCGTAGCACTGATGATCATTATCCTATTTTGCTTTAGTGGGGTAAGGTATTACCATATTTACAGAGAATTGCCTGCAAATAAACTCACCTATTCATTAGAAGGGATCTTGCCGGCCGGAAAAAATATCCGAACCAATAAAAATACGTATGATCTTTTATTGGATCTAAACACCATCATTTCTGGTTCGGAAAGTGCACAATATTGTATTATGCCGGATATTGCAGCTTATTGGATCAATGCGCCCATCCATAATCCTATTCCAATTGACTGGGCAACCCGGGGGGAATTATTCCACCACGTTGACCGCGTCATTGATTCCTTAGACAGCCACAGAAAATCTAATATTGTTATTATTCAAAAAGTGGTTGCAAAAAAAATAGCTACCAAAATGGTAAGATTAGAAGCGGGCGAAAAATATCCTGCGATAGAACACGTTCGGCAACACTATAAGAAGATCGATGAAACGCAATTCTTTGAAATCTATAAGTGATACCATTATTTCCCCCAGCGCTTTGCCTTGATCTCAAGGTCTGCCAGGTCGATCACTCTATCAGTAACGGTGGTTACCAATTCTGCAATATCTTTAGGGCGGTTATAAAATGATGGTGATGCAGGGCAAATGATAGCACCAGCCTGGGTCAACAACTTCATATTATTAATATGGATCAAACTGTAGGGGGTTTCTCTTAGTACCAGGATCAATTTCCTTCTCTCCTTTAATACGACATCAGCCGCTCTTAACAATAAATTATCAGAGACGCCGCTGGCAATCCTGCCCATTGTTCCCATAGAACATGGACAAATGATCATGGTGTTGTACTGTGCAGATCCTGAAGCAAATGGTGCGTTAAAATCATTCATTTTATAAAAAGGAAAGGGATACTCATTATAGGTTTCATCGCCTAGCTCAAATTTCCAGATATCCTTGGCATTTTCAGTCATCAATACCCCGACAGAGCTTATCTGGTCCTCAATACTTACCAATTGGTCTAGTAGTGTCTTTGCATATATAGCCCCACTCGCGCCAGCAATACCAATAATTATTTTGTGCTTCATATCAACTTAATCGATTTACAACCGTAAACGCATACTGAGAATACAAATATTGAAAAAAATTTGTAACTTGAGTTTAATAATTGGAATTATTTTTGTTGTATACAGGTTATAAGTATTAAATCGTATTATGAGAATTACAACCATCATTTTATTCTTAGGCAGCTTGGTATTATTAAGTTCCTATTCACCTATGGGTGTCGAAACAGACAACAAGGGAGGGATCAATTGGATTGATTTTGAAGAAGCAGTCAAATTATCCGAAAAGAAGAACAAGCCCATATTTATTGATGTATATACCAATTGGTGTGGCTGGTGCAAGGTGATGGATAAAAAAACATTCTCTCAACCAGAGATCATTGATTACATCAATAAGAACTATTATGCGGTGAAGTTGAATGCTGAAAGAAAGGACACCATAAACTTTAAAGGGAAAGAATATGTATTTGTAAAGTCAGGGAGACGCGGTTATCATCAACTTGCAGCTATTTTACTTCATAAGAGACTATCATATCCTACAGTCGTCTTTTTAGTGGACAACAGTTCTTTGGTATTTCCACATATTGGGTATCAACCTCCCGATAAACTATCAGTTCTTCTAAAGTACTACATTGAAGAAGATTACAAGAAGACTGATATCAACACTTATATACAGAACAATTCAAAGAAAAAGTAAACTGCAAATCAGGATGGAATGATCAGATGCGGTCTATTTAGGTCTTGATCCCTCAAGTACTTTTATTAATATACCATGTTTTGTGGGCGATAGGGGATTCGAACCCATGACCCCTAGCTTGTCGAGCTAGTGCTCTAAACCAACTGAGCTAATCGCCCTATTACAATCATTACTATTAGACCATAGTATTTTTCAATTGCTATTTTCAATATACTCATCGATTTGGAGGGCGAAGGTAAAACCAATCCCGACACTGTCAAAATCTTCGATTTTGTTACAGGGTCTTGGATCCTCGATAAAATACGAAATCGAAGATTTCTGTTTTAATCGGGACTGAGCTAATCGCCCTTAAGGCTCAAAAATAGCAACAATTATTAAATACACATGTGGATACGAAAATTATTTCGTTGATCATTATACCAAAGCACTTCTTTATTTTGTTGTATTTTAGCCAACTCCATACTTAGCTAATTCTATTCAATTGATAAAGAGATTTCTCAACAAGTCTGAATTTCTGAGGAATGTTGCCACCTTACTTACAGGATCGGTTGCAGCACAGATCTTCACATTTGCACTTTACCCGTTTCTTACCAGAATCTATACACCAACTGACTTTGGGCTTCTAGGACTGTTTGCAGCTATCGTTATAATAATATCTATTGGTATCAATGGTGGATATGAACCTGCCGTTATGCTTCCGGAGAAGGATAGTGACGCTTTTCATATTGTTGTCCTTTGTTCCATTATCAATATTAGTGGTGTTATTTTGCTTTTCATTCTATTATACTTTCTCAAAGACCCTATTTCCTCCATTTTCAATATTGAAGAGATCTCTTCCTGGATGATGTTGCTGCCAATTAGCATCTTTCTGGAAGGCAGTATACAACCAATTCGAACCTTATTGGGAAGGTTTCAACGTTTTAAGATAATATCATATGCCAGAGGTACTCAAGCTTTAGTTACAGGTATCGTATCCTTACTGTTAGGATATACAGGTATTGGTGCAATAGGTTTACTGATCGGCTTTTTGGCTGGACAATTCATCTATTCGGGGATCTTTTTTGTTACATTTATTCAGCATAAATCCCAACATCAAATTACCCTCTCATTTCCAATTCTGTTCTCCCTTGGAAAGATGTATCGGAGCTTTCCAAAATATGCTGTGATGGCTTCATGGCTAAACACATCATCGCGACAGCTACCCTTTTTTATCTTGGCTTCCTATTTTGGCAGTGAAGTAGTAGGATTATACGCCATAGCACAAAAGGTATTATTCACTCCAATGAGTATGATCAGCAATTCAGTATCCCAGGTGTTCTTTCAAGCTTCTGCGAGGGCCTATGAGAAAGGGCAACAATACCTTGCAAAATTAACATGGGACGTTTTCAAATATTTGCTGCTCCTAATAATAGTACCGGTACTGGTCTTGCTATTTTTTGCACCTCCCATATTCTCATTTGTCTTTGGAAAAGAATGGCTAGTCTCCGGTGAATTCGTACAATGGATGGCGCCATGGCTTTTGGTGATGTTCATATCCTCACCTTTGTCATACCTTGTAGATGTGAAAAATAAGCTTACATATCATTTTGTCTATAATATCCTTTTGTTCATTGGCAGATTTGCTGCTTTGCTTGTGGGGGGAATACTTCTGAACTCAACCTCAAGTGTTGCCTTATATGCCATGACAGGAACGGGTCTTGTAACATTATATTTGATATTTTTGCTACAGATCGGCGGTGTATTTCAAAGGGCCAACAAATAATTATTACTACAACTTATGAAACTCTGTTTTTTAGGTGATATAAGTTTGACCGGTGCTTTCGGAGAGAATATTCTTGAAGAGAAAGACCTATTCTCCCCTGAAGTTACCAATTTGCTCGAGGAGCAGGATTACGTGATCGCTAACCTCGAAGGGCCTGAATTGGAATCTATGGAACCATCCCCTACTTCCAGAATATTTCACCCACCCGGAAGTATCGCTTACCTAAAAGATAAGAACTTCAATGTTTGGAACCTCGCCAACAATCATATATTTGACCATGGACTTAGTGGCTTTGAATACACAAAGAACAAAATCGCAAACCACAAAGCACACTATTTTGGTGCAGGGTCAAATCTCAAAAAGGGTTCAAAGGTATTATACCTGACACTTGATAATACGACAGTAGCATTGATCGGAATTGCACACAAGGAAGGGATGATAGCTTCAGAGAATAGCGGTGGAGTTTTCTGCAAGAAAAATTCTATTTTGCTTATGGAGCAAATTCAAGAAGCAAAAAGTAAAGCAGATTTTGTGGTCCTTAATTATCATGGAGGAGAAGAATATACATTATATCCCATGCCCCAAAGAAGAAAATTTTTGAAAAAGTTGACATCCACCGAAGTAGATATGATCATTTGTCATCACCCTCATGTTGTGCAGGGAGTTGAAAAGATCAATATGGTAAATATATTCTACTCCCTTGGTAATTTCATCTTCGATGTAAAACACCATTATTTTAGATCCTATACTGACATAGGCATGATGCTCACCATTGATCTTAATAGAGAAATTTATCAATACAAGGTCCATTATACAGGTATTGATAGAACAAATGGTATGGTAACATTGATAGATAAGGATATGGCAAGGCATCATCAAAAAATAGCTGATTTTTCTAATTACCAAAAGAAATGGAGAAAAGATGCTTATAGAGTATTTAGTGAAGAAAGGATCAACAATCGCTCTTCAGGTTCTTCGGTAAGCACTCCATATTCAAGGGTATTATTGGGTAAGCTCTTCAAAAAAAGTTTCTATATCGCGTTACTATCCACCCTCTTTTCTTCAAATAAACGGCCCATCCTATTGGGGGCAGTCATGTACTATCTTTTACGTAAGTTTGGGATGATCAATGATTGACATACAACTAACAAACAACAAAGGTTTTAAATGGCATAAAAGTGACAATTGTTATGCTAAGGGGTCCATTAATGATAAAGGACAACCCATTGAGGGCAAACAGTTAGCTGAATATTTCAGCACCATCGATTCTCCTGAAAAATTGCAGGAAAAATTAGCGCAAGCCAATGGCCATTTTGCTGTTGTGATCACCATTAATGACACATTATTTGCGTGTGTTGACAGATTTAGAACGATCCCTCTCTTCTATGTAAGCAATGCTACGTCTACCACCATAGCTGACAGTACAATACCTCTTGAACCTTTTGTTAGTGATTCCAAATTGGACCCTGCAAGGGTCAGTGAATTCATTTTAACAAGTGGTACTTTTGCAGACACCACATTGTTTAAAGAGATCAAACAGGTGCCTGCTGGAGAGTTCGCTACCTTGTCGGAGGGAAGTGGGGTGACCCGTACAGTATACCACACTTTTGTTTTGGAAGACTTTTACGAAACCCCAAAAGAAGCACTTTTAGAAAAATTCAGTGATATTTCTGCCAATGTCTTTGAAAGAATGCTGGGTTCTATCGGGCAAAGGACGGTTGTTATTCCACTAAGTGGTGGATTAGATTCAAGATTCATTGCTGCTATGGTAAAAAAGATGGGGTACAGTAATGTATTGTGTTACACTTACGGGAAACAAGAGAGTTTTGAGGTCGCTATTTCAAAAAAAGTAGCAGAACAATTAGGTTTTGCATACCACTTCATAGAATATGATGAGCATATCTTTGAACAGTATTTTGGCGCTGCCTATCAAGGTTATGAGCAATATGCAGGTAACTATTCAACTTTACCATTTGAGCAAGATCATTTTGCAGTACATACCTTAAAAAAGCAGGAGTTGATCCCTCAGGATAGCATTTTTATGCCCGGGTTCTACGGCGATATCTCATCGGGCAGTTGGATGTTGAAAAAGCATCAACTTTCACAAGTTGACTACTCTCAAAAGGGAGTTGCACAATATATAGTTTCGAATGGTAAGTTTTGTGCTCAACAGAAGGATACTTCTATGTATGCCGGTCTGGAAGAAACGATCATGAAAGGTCTGCCTGACGAACCAATCAATGGGGAGAAAGAATTCAATAGTCTCTTTCAGAATTGGGGTATCAAGCATCGCTTAGGCAAATATATGATCAACTCAATGAGATCGTACGAATACCTTGGATATGAATGGCGCTTACCACTGTGTGATAATGAGTTTATCGACTTTTGGAGGTACATGCCCTTCCAATACAAATATGATAAGGGGTTCTACAAGGATTTCTTATCTGAAAAGTTATTTAGTCCTTTAGGGATCAACTTTACCCATACCACCTTTGACAACTATTTTACCCATAGCGGGTTATTTACTTATTTAAGGGAACATGCGCCTAAAGGCGTCAGAAAGCTATTGCGGCAATTCCTTATAAAGGATAAAGAGATTGATGTAAATGGGTTGAACACATTATATGAAATGATCTATAAAAGACTGGATAAAGATAATATCAAGAAAGACCAGGATCTGAATTTCATTGAGGGGTTATGGTATATTGAAAATCTAAAAAAGAGGATTGGCTCAAGATAGGTCCTTTGATTTCAGCCTGATAGAATTCCCTATTACAAAGACATCCGAAAAGGCCATTGATAAGGCAGCCACCATAGGATTCAAAAATCCAAATGCTGCAATGGGGATAGCCACTACATTGTATAGTAATGCCCAAAATAAGTTCTGTTTGATCGTCAGCAAGGTATGTTTGCTGATCTTCAAAGCAAAATCGAGATGTGAAAGTTTGCCTTTCAATAGTATTACCTGAGCAGATTGGATGGCCACCTGGGTTGCATCACTTAGCGAGATGCCTACATCGGCTTTTGCCAGGGCAGGAGCATCATTAATACCATCACCAACCATCGCTGTAGGCGCTATGTTAACCAGATCATTGATGATGTCCAACTTCTCATGGGGGAGTTTTTCTGCGTGCAACTCATCGATAAGCAAATTACTTGCTATTTGCTCACATTTTTCCTGCTTATCTCCACTTACCATAATGGTTTTGATCCCACTATTTTTCAAAAATCGAATTGTCTTATCGGTATCAGGTTTGATCTCATCCTCCATATCCAGAAAAGCGATCAGTTGGTTATTCTTCAACAAGTAAATTTGATGCTGGTCATCTTTTGTAAGTGATGCAGCTATCTTATATGAACCGGCATGGTATCTATTCCCATCATTTCCAACACCACTAATGCCAACACCCTTTTCCTCGGTTACTTCACGGAGTTCTATTTTTACAGCACCTGCAAGCTCTTTAACGATAGAATTGGCAATCGGGTGTGCAGAGTGCATTTCCAAACTGTAAAGAATACCTCTTACGTCTTCAATATCAGCATTTATCACTTCCAATTTCTTGATCGCAAATTCCCCAGTGGTGATAGTGCCGGTCTTATCAAAGACCATCTGCTTTACTTTTGCCAGCAATTCAAATGTATTCCCTCCTTTAAACAAAATACCATTATTGGCAGCTCTTCCGATACCCACCATTACTGCGGTGGGGGTCGCCAACCCCATAGCACAGGGACAAGCAATGACCAGAACTGCAATGGAATGCATTAAAGCATCCTGCAATTTAATAGAAGCGATCCAATAGGAGGCCCCAAAGGTAACTATGGCAATTCCAATAACAATAGGCACAAAAATACCACTGATCTGATCTGCCAGGTTTTGGATCTTAGGTTTATTGCTTTGGGCGTTTTTAACCAGCTCAATGATCTGAGCCAAAACTGTATCATTTCCTACGGCAGTGACCTTTACTTTAATAGAGCCATCATCTAACAAAGTACCTCCTATCACTTGGTCTCCTTGCGACCTTGTAATTGCCCCACTTTCACCTGTGATCATCGCTTCATTGAATATGCCATCTCCCCAAATTATTGAGCCATCAATGGGTACTTTCTCACCACCATTTACCACTAGTATATCATCGACCCTGATATCCTCGAGCTCTATCCTTTCAATATGTTCACTATCTTCTTTATCACCCTTAGTGATCCGAGCAGCTTTGCTCACCTGCAATTTGGCTAACTCACCTATGGCACTGGAAGTTTTCTTTACAGATCTGTGCTCCAATACATTCCCTAACAGGACAAGGGTGATGATCACACCGGCAGTCTCGTAAAAAAGATAATCATGGCCAAGGGATAAAATGGTTCCAGTCAAGCTATAACAAAAAGCAGCAGATGATCCGAGCATTATCAACACATCCATATTAGGGACCCTTGTCTTCAATGAATAATAGGCGCTCCTCCCAAAATGCATCAGACCGACAATAAAAATAGGCAAGCATAATAGTAATTGCACATAAGGATCATTTAAGAAAGAATCATGGGGAAAAAACATATGTAAAAAAAGTGGGACTGCAAATACGAGGCAGAAGTAGAATTTCTTCTCAATGGTAGAAAAGGTAGCACCTGATCTATCCGTTTTTTCCTCATCCCCAATTACTTGATAACCTATACTCTCAATCCCTTTGATGATCTCAGGAAGTTGGTCTTTCTTACCCAGATCGAATTTTGCAGAAGCGGTAGCAAAATTGACATCTACATTTTCCAGGCCCTGCTTATCCAGATACCTTGTTACCCCGGCAGCACAATTAACACAGGTCATGCCCTCTATATTTAATTCAACTTGATGCTTCTTGCCCATTCACATAATTTTAGAAGTGCATATACACTTCAACTAAAATACAAAATTTAAATCATTAGGATCGTGGAAAGGAAATGAAAAATAATGGTCAAATCATTCAATATTTTTTCTAATTTTGCAAACGATATTTTACATGGTACCCGTAGCTCAACAGGTAGAGCACCAGATTGTGGTTCTGGAGGTCGTGGGTTCAAGCCCCATCGGGTACCCTACTTACATGAAGCAACCCTGCCTATTTTAGCATTGGAGTAATTAGTTTACATAAAATTACTATGAAAGTGGTTACAGGAATTACAATGACTCCTTGATGAGATCACTTTTGGTGCTCTTACATTGAAATTAGCAATCGCCAGTTTGGGTTATTTGAGATAGGACCTGATCTGATCGAGATTGGCAACTTTTCTTAATTTCTTAAGCGCTCTGTTCTTTATCTGTCTGATCTGCTCTTTGCTTATGCTAAATTTATCACCAATATCTCCAATGGGATAGGAGTAATCAAGTCCAATGCCATAGTACATTCTAAGAACCTCTGCTTCCTTATAGCTTAATGATGACAGCATCTGCCCGATGTCCTCCTTCAAAGATTCTTTCATCAATCCATTGGTCGGCTTGGGAACCATAACGTCTTCAATGACTTCACTCAATGTTTTGCTTTCTCCTCCTTCAGCCAGTGGAGCATCAATGGCCCCCTGCTTCTGTGAAGATTCCATAATTTCTCTTACCAAAGAGGAATCGATCTTAAGTAATTCTCCAATCTCATTGATCGAGGCCTTACGTTCAAGGTTTTGCTCTATCTCTAAAGCGGCTCGTGCGATCTTTTTTACCAATAGTAGCCTATTGGCCGGGATCCTAATACTGCTTGACTTCTCCCCTATTGCTTTCAATATCGATTGTCTGATCCACCACACAGCGTAGGATATGAATTTGAATCCTCTCGTTTCATCGAATCTCCTTGCAGCTTCTAATAATCCAACATTCCCTTCATTGATCAGATCTTCGAGATCAAATCCACGATTTTGGTATTGCTTGGCAACACTTATTACAAATCTAAGGTTAGCTTTCACGAGTTTAGAAACAGCAGCTTCATCTCCATTTTTTATCTTCTTTGCTAAGATCACTTCCTCCTCTGCTGATACCATTGGTTCTCTGTCTACTTCGCGTAAATAGACCTCCATTGATTTCGTTTCCCGCTTTGTTATTTGTTTTTCAATTCTTAGTTCTCTCATCATTTCCAATTTATTATATTAATCCAGTAGTATGGGTGTCTAAATGAATCCATCATATTATACTATATCTATTAACAAATATTATGCCAAATAGAGTTCATTTAAGTAATAAAATTTCATTTATTTAGATCCAATATTAGTACGAATTGAACGCTTCATTATGGAAAATATTGTTGGGCGTTTGGAAAATAAATTGGGGAATATGAAAGATTTTTTGGCTATATACTTTTTTTGAATCAGAAAATTATTATTTTTGTTAATGTCCAGAGAATGAGGCAGGAT
>CAZNGA010000016.1:0-54427 GCA_964572485.1 uncultured Chitinophagales bacterium | reverse complement strand
GATACTGAGAGCGACGCCTACATCTGTCACTCTAGTATATGTGACACGCAGAACGCGTGCAAGTAATGCAATGGAGGAAGCCCCAAAAGAAAATCCTGTGATAACAGTGATCACCTTAGCTGTATCACCGTCAAAAATATTATTGTAAGCGAGAAATAAGCCTCCCAAGCCAATTACACCTAAACCAACAACACCCATTCCCATTACTGAGCCACCTGCAAAGGCAACTTCCAGTGCTTTACCTAAGCTGGTACGAGCGCCTTGGGTTGCTCTAACATTAGCTTTTGTAGCCACTTTCATTCCAATAAACCCTGCAAGGCCTGAACATAGTGCTCCAACAACAAAGGATACGGAGATCATCCATGATGAGGTACCACTGTCTGCAGAAACTGCGAGAAGTAATCCAACTAATATCACAAATAAAGCAAGGACCTTGTATTCAGCTTTAAGAAAAGCCATAGCACCTTCAGAAATGTGCTTTCCGATCTTAACCATTTTTTCTGTACCGCTATCTTGATTTGAGACCCATCTTGCTTTTATATAAGTAAAGAGTAGTGCCAAAATTCCAACAGCTGGAATGATCATTATAATCTTGTCAATCATAGTAATTAGTTTGGTTTATATGTTTTAAATCAGGAGTAATTTTCAGCGTGCAAAGTTAGGATAAGAAATTTCTTTATCCAATATGTTTTGATTTTTTTTAGCACCAATCCCTTTTATTTAACAGGAGCATAAAGGGATTCGAATATTTCTGTGAGTAAGCAATAGCCAAAAATGACTTAAAATAGACCTCCTTTGAGTGTAACTTTTTCGCGAAAACTGTTTCTTTTTTACGGGATTACCCACCGTATCTTGTGGTCAAGTTAATTAATACAGTAATTATCTGGGTTCGCCTTTTCATTAAATTGTTAAGGCAACCTAAAGGAGCCTGTTCATCTCAGGGGCCAGGCTCCTTATTTTTTTCTTCAAATAGATAGTAAGACCCACTTCCCAAATGCTGATGATTCCTTGATATATAATGGTTGGCTCAGGAACCCTCTCCTTATTCACTGGCTGTAATAAGTCATATATAATACATGAAAGTAGTCGCTCTACCAATTTTGTTACTTCCTTTTACCCTTCTTGCAACCGAAAGAAATTTTGAGACAGGAGCCAGAGGTTCTGGTATGGCAAATGCCACTGTTACTTTGTCTGATGTATTCGCTATGTATTCAAATCAAGGTTGTCTGGCTGAAATAGAATATTTTTCAATAGGGATGAGTACGAAACGCCATTTTCTTCTTTCTGAAATTGGGGCATACAGTATGGTAATAGCACTGCCTACAAGATCAGGAGTTTTGGGGCTAAGCATTAATTATTTTGGAAATAAATATTATAAAGAGCAATCTGTATTTGTGGGTTTTGGGAAAAAATTGAGCCCTAAACTCTCTATAGGAATAATGATTGATTACCTCTCCTTTTTTACTGAAGGGTATGGATTCGCTCATCTGGCCACTTTTGAGACCGGAGTATTGGCGAAGATAGATAAAAAACTGAGGTTTGGAGCCCATGTATTTAATCCTATCAGGAGAAAGATCGGATCCGAAACCAAAGAAATATTACCCGTAGTGATGAACATTGGGATGGGATACTCGCCATCAGAAATCGTAACATTGGTCTTTGAAGTGGAAAAAGATATGGAGCAAAAAGCGATGCTGAAAGTTGGGGTAGAATACAGAATTGCCAAAATGCTATTTGTGAGAGGGGGCTATACGTTATACCCACAAAGGGTTTCATTTGGTATTGGCCTTAGGAAGAAAAACCTACTAATTGATGCTGCAACTACATTTCATCCCGTACTTGGATATACACCCTCATTGTCGCTGACGAATGTATTTGAAAGGTGAAATGAACTTCAGAAACCTGTCATTGTTTATCCTCCTTCAAATATTAACCTTTGGAGTTTCTTCTCAGGAAAGGGTAAAAGCAGAGGATGATGGGGTGGAGGAGCTGGTGGATGCACTCGCCGAAGATGAGGATAATGAAATGGAGATGGGAGAAATTATTGAGAAGTTGGAATACTATCGTGAGCACCCTATCAACTTAAATGCGGCTACATATGAACAGTTGCTGGAATTCGGATATTTGTCAGAGCTGCAAATAAATGCATTATTAGACCATAGAGCACAATTTGGCACCTTAACAACGATCTATGAATTACAATCTGTTAACCACTTTGATCTCAAAACCATAACTACAATATTGCAATTTGTTGCGGTTTCAGGGAAAATTTACGATGAAAAGATATCTCTGCAAGATATTTTCAAAAGTGGAAAAAGTACCTTGTTGCTTAGAGGTATGCAGGTGATAGAAAAAGCGAATGGATATAAAAAAACACTGGTAAAGGATCCCTATTTGGGCCCCCCCTTTTATTTATATGTTCGATATCAATATCAGTATACCAACAAAATCAGTTTTGGGGTAACCGCTGAGAAGGACAAGGGAGAGGTTTTTTTTAATGGGACATCAAAGGGTTTTGACCTTTATTCCGCTCATTTATTAATAAGGGACCTGTCATTTCTGAAAACGATTGTGATAGGCGACTATATCGCTAACTTTGGTCAGGGTTTGATCATGTGGAGCGGATTTGGTTTAGGAAAGAGCACAATGGTGATGAACATTAAAAAGCAAAGCAGGCCATTCAAAAAATATAGCTCAAGTAATGAAAACAACTTTTTCAGGGGGATTGCTATTTCAGCAAAACATCATAACTGGACTTTAAGTACTTGTTATTCGTCGAAAAGAGTTGACGCAAATATGGTTTCTCTTGAGCAGGGAAATGAAGTATTGTTAGGATTGTCAACTTTGCAGGGGTCAGGATTGCATAGAAGTGTAAAGGAATTAGAGGATAAGGATGCAGCAAAACAAACCACTTATGGTGGGAACCTTGTTTACCGAATAAGAAACAAACATTTTGGTATTTCCTTTGTCCATACGAGACTCAATCATCCGATGATCGGATCAGAAAAGGTTTATCGAAAATTCAGCTTCATGGGTGATGAGGAAACTGTACTGGGCTTGGACTATAGCTACTTATTTAAGAACGGTCATTTTTTTGGAGAATTGGCGTATAACATCAATAGGGGGAGTGCAATACTTAACGGTGTATTGATAAGTCTCATGGCAAATATTGATCTTTCAATACTTCATAGGGTGTATCAGAAGAACTATCATTCATTTTATTCCAATGCTTTTGCAGAAAGGTCGGACCCCATCAATGAGAGAGGGTTATTTATTGGCCTGGAGATACAGCCCCTTATAAATTGGCAACTTGTTACCTACTTCGATTTGTACAGCCATCCATGGCTTAAGTATCTTGTTGACGCACCATCAAGGGGAATAGAGTATTTATTTCAGCTCACCTATAAACCCTCAAAGATCCTGGAGATATACGCCAGGGGGAGAAGTGAGACCAAGTCCATGAATTCATTCCGATCCACTTCCGCTACAAATGCATTACAAAAGATGCAAAAGCTCAGTTTACGATTTCATCTTTCTTATAAAGTAATGAGATCTGTTACTTTAAAAAGCAGAGTATCATTTTCGAACTATCGTACTGATCAGGGCAATGAAGGAGGTACTATGGTATTTTATGAGATCGCATACAAAGCGTTGGGGTCTCCTATTTCAATATCTGCAAGGTTTGCCATTTTTGATATAGATTCATGGAATGCACGGATCTATACCTATGAGAGAGACGTGCTGTATGTATATTCTGTTCCTGCTTTTCAAAACAGTGGAAGCAGGTTTTATCTTAATGGACGCTATAACTTAGCTAAGAGGGTAAGTATGTGGATAAAGATATCGCAAACTTTTCAATCCAATGCAGATGGGTACAGTTTGAGCGATCCTGCAGCAACCATTGATGGTCCTACGAAAACAACAATTAAATTGATGTTGAGATTCAAATTCTGAAATGTAAATTGGAGATCAGGATTCTATAGTGATCAGGTTGTGTTCTATGGAATATTTGATCAGCTCGGCACTGTTCTTCACTTCGAGTTTTTGCATGATATTATTCCTGTGCGTTTCCACGGTACGTTTACTGATAAATAATTTTTCTGCAACATCTTTACTGCTAAGCCCTGTTGCCACTAAGTTCAATACCTCTTTTTCCCTCAGTGTCAGATGCACTGTTTCCTCATCATGGCGGGCAATTTGTTGGTTCTGCTTTGCAAAGCTGTCGAGCATCCTTTGTGATACATTTGAACTATAGTATTGACCTCCTTTCATGACTGTTGTAATGGCTAAAAGAATTTCATCTTTTTCAACATCTTTTGAAAGATAGCCGGAAGCCCTAAATTCAATTGATTTAGTTATATATTCCTCATCTTCATGCATGGAGAAGATGATCACTTTTGTGTCAGGGTATTTCTTGGTGACAATTTCTGTAAGGTCCAAGCCTGATTGCCCGGGCATAGATATATCTGCTAAAAGAATATCAGGGGAGTGCTTTTTTACCAGTAGCAAAGCTTCCTCACCATTCGCTGCCTCACCGACAACATTTATGTTTTCTGTTTCTGAAAGTAGAGATTTTATTCCATCACGAACCACCGAGTGGTCATCAACGATTACAATCGTTACTTTTTTCATGCAAGTTGTTTCTTAAGTGAAATTTCTACCGAGATAACGGTTCCATTATTGAGTGAAGAATCAATATCTATATTCCCATTTAGCAGATCAGTACGCTCACGCATGTTGTGCAATCCGTGCCTGTATCCTCTCATCTCCTTTGACTTGTTGATCTCATCTACATTAAAGCCGACGCCATCATCTTCCACCATCAGGCGAACGGTACCATTTTTTTGAAGTAACTGTACATTGATCTCATTGGCTTTTGCATATTTCAATGAATTGTTAATGGCTTCCTGTGTAATTCTATAAAGTCCGCGTTCCAATTTTGAATTCAACCGTTCTTTTACTCCGAAGGTCTGGAAGATAACTTTCGTCCCTTCTTTTTCTGTATTTTGTTCACATAATAACTCGATGGTAGGTACCAATCCAAAATCCTTTAGCACAGATGGCATTAAATTCTGAGACACTCTTTTAGTCTCTGCCATCGTTTCATTCAGGAGTTTTTTAATTTCATTGATCTTCGTTTTTTGCTTATCTCCATTCTGCTTTTCTAAATTTGACAGATTCAATTTTATGGCAGTAAGGAGCTGACCAAGCCCATCATGCAATTCCAGTGAGATCCTTTGTCTTTCTTCATCCTGGCCTTCAATTATTGCTTCACCACGGATCTTTTGTTCTTTTATCTCTTGCTTCAGCTTTTGCTTTGCCACTTGCAACAACTTACTTTCCGCTTTCTTTCGGTTGGTGATATTTTTTATAAAGGTGCTTAATCCAGTGATATCTCCATCAGTAATTATTGGGTTAAAGGAGATCTCAAATATTGATAATTTTCCATCTATCTTAAACTTATGCTCAATTGTAAACCTCTTACCTTTCAGGGACTTGTTAAATAAAGAGGTCCAGTACTTGGCATCTTTCTCGGGCATCAGCTCTTTCACGGAAGCCCCGACTTTAGGGTCCTTTTTAAAGGCGATATTGAATTGTTTCATGAAGGCAGTATTATAAGTGATCAATTTCAAGTCAGTATCCAGGGAGAAAATCCCATTTGAAGTGTTTTCTATCAAGCCGTGAAGGTTTGCTTCACTTTGTTTTAATAATTCCTCGGATTGCTGCCTGGCTATGGTCATCGCGATCTGACCGGATACAAATTCCAACAATTCCAGGTCATCCCGTGAATAAAGTGTTTGGCTTGAATAGCTTTGAACAGCAATAACTCCAACGATCTTCCCATCATTGATCAATGGAACTCCAAGCCATAGTAATGGGGAAGGGCCCTTTATTTCTAATTCCCCTTTTTTAATTAATTCAATTACTTTCTTCCCTCCATTTACATAAAATGGCTGTCCGGTCTTGATTACATAGTCTGTTAAGCCATTGCTTAATTTACGGGAAGGAGGTTTGTATTTTGATTCAATATAATTTTCGTCAACATAATAAGGGAAATCTATGGTTTCTTTTTCAGCATCATAAAGTGAGATGTAAAAGTTGTTCGTATCGATAATAGTGCTGAGTTCCTGATGAATGAAGAGAAATAGTTTGTGAAGGTCCATTCTTCCGAAGGCAGCATCTGCGACCTTATAAGAGACTTCTTGCAACTTCTCCATCTTCTTTCTCTTGGTGATATCTCTTACAATGGATTGATAGCCCAGTATCGTTCCGTCACTCGCATAATGTATTGATGATGATAGCAGGCATACTATTTCAGATCCTTCTTTCTTGCTGAACATCAATTCAAAATCCTTAACAGCCCCTTTCTCCTCAAGTTCCTGAATATATACTTCTCTCACAGAGGAATTTACGAATAATGCTTCCTCGTTCATAGTGAGAAGCTCTTCTTCCAGGTACCCGAATAATTCAAGAAATGATTGGTTGGCGTCTAATATTAATCCTTCACGAGTAGAGATATATATTGCATCTTTTGAATTCTCAAAAAGCCCTCTATATAACCTCTGAAGTAAATTGTCCCAAAGCATCTGTCAATAGCCGGCAGGCCTAATTTAGTAATTGAATTTTAGCAATAAAAATATGTCACAAAGATAATTAATTTAATTTCTGAGAATATATATGCACAAAGTAGAAACTGTATTTTAATCAATTAAGAAATACTCTCTGCTTGCCCATTCAGTGATCTATAAGTAAATCCGGGACATATTATTTCTAGGTACAAAATATTAATAATTATCTAATTGAACAACATTTTTGGTAATTAGTTGATCAAATAAGAATGATTCTATTCTTTATACCAAAACCTCCCAGCTTTTGGCTTTTATATACGGAATTTCATAAAAAGTGTTTAACAATTTTCTCAATAATTGACAACCACGCTAAATTTTTAATGCCAGTATTAAAAGTTTACTGAAATACTATAGCTTTGTGATGATGAAATTGATCCGTAACTTTTGCATTATCGCCCATATCGATCATGGGAAAAGTACGCTTGCCGATCGGCTATTACAAATAACAAAAACCATATCGGAAAGAGATCTTAGGGAACAATTGCTCGACGACATGGACCTTGAGCGGGAAAGAGGGATCACCATTAAGAGCCATGCCGTACAAATGAACTACACCTATGAAGGCAATCTATATACCCTGAACCTCATAGATACCCCCGGGCATGTGGATTTTTCATATGAAGTATCACGGTCAATAGCTGCTTGCGATGGCGCATTGTTGATCGTTGACGCTACCCAGGGAATTGAAGCACAAACGATATCAAATCTCTATCTGGCGATCGAGCAAGACCTTCAGATCATCCCCATTGTGAATAAGATCGATATGGTCAATGCAACTATTCAGGAGATCAAGGACCAAATGGTTGAGTTGATCGGCTGTGAAATGGAAGATATTATTGAGACCAGCGGTAAAACCGGGGAGGGTGTGCCTGAGGTACTAAAAACTATTGTTGAGAAGATCCCCCCTCCTAAAGGGGATCCGGATGGTCCATTGCAAGCTTTGATCTTTGATTCCGTATACAATTCCTACCGTGGGGTGATCGCCAATTTCAGGATCCTTAACGGTTCAATAAGCAAAGGGGATAAAGTGAAATTTTTAGCTACCGGCAAAGAGTACGATGTTGATGAAGTTGGGATACTTAAATTGGATTATAAGCCTGCAAAAGCAATACATACAGGCGATGTAGGATATATTATTGTGGGCATTAAGGATTCAAAAGATGTGAAAGTTGGCGATACGATTACACATGCTGCAAATGATAAAGTTGAGGCGATCTCAGGCTTTGAAGAAGTGAAGCCAATGGTCTTTTCAGGCATATACCCCGTAGATACTGATGAATATGAGGCGCTTCGCGAATCTCTTGAGAAATTACAACTCAATGATGCCTCTTTGGTGTATGAACCCGAAAGTTCTACCGCATTGGGATTTGGATTCAGATGCGGATTTCTTGGGTTATTACATATGGAGATCATCCAGGAGCGATTAGAGAGAGAATTTGACCTGAGCGTTATTGCCACAGTGCCCAATGTGTCATATCTCTCCTACACCAAAAAGGGCGAAAAGACGATCGTAAAGAATCCTACAGATTTTGTGGAAGCAACGCTGCTGGATTATATGGAAGAGCCCTATATTGCTGCTCATATCATTACAAAACCGGAATACATTGGTGCGATCATGAAGCTGTGTATTGACAAGAGAGGGGTATTGAAAAATCAGGTATATCTGACGCAAACAAGGGTGGAATTGAATTTTGAATTGCCACTGGCGGAGATCGTCTTTGATTTTTATGATAAATTGAAATCGATATCCAGAGGATATGCTTCTTTCGATTATCACCCTATTGATTATAGGCTGGCTGACCTTGCAAAGCTGGAAATTATGTTAAACGGGGAGCCGGTAGATGCACTTTCTTCACTTATTCATAAAGACAAGGCATATGATTTTGGGAAGAAAATATGTGGTAAATTAAAGGAATTGCTGCCAAGACAACAATTTGTAATTGCCATTCAGGCAACAATTGGTGCCAAGATCATAGCCAGAGAGACTGTGAAGGCAATGCGAAAAGATGTCACTGCCAAATGTTATGGGGGCGATATCACCAGGAAGAGAAAATTATTGGAAAAGCAGAAAAAAGGAAAAAAACGGATGCGGCAGGTTGGGAATGTAGAGATACCACAGAAAGCATTTTTAGCCGTATTAAAATTGGATTGATATTGACTGGAATCACTGATATCATATGATTATGGAACTACTAGATGGTAAACAATTAGCACAAACGATCAGAGAAGAGATCGCTGAAGAAGTGAAAGGAATAATAGCTTCAGGAAGCAAACGGCCACATCTTGCTGCTGTGCTTGTAGGTAGCGATGGCGCCAGTGAAACGTATGTTGCAGGAAAGATCAAGGCGTGCGAAACTACTGGGATGCTATCTACATTAGAAAGAATGGATGCTGCTGTTGCCGAAGATGAATTATTGCAAGTGGTGACCCGACTGAACAGTGACCCCGACATTGACGGTCTGATCGTACAATTGCCACTACCTAAGCAAATTGATGTACAAAAGGTGATTAGAGCCATCGATCCTCAAAAGGATGTAGATGGATTTCATCCCATTAATTTGGGGCGGCTGATGCAAGGATTTCCGTGCTATATATCTGCTACACCACAAGGGATCATGACCCTACTGGAACGCTATAAGGTGCCTACTGAGGGTAAGCAATGCGTAATTTTGGGCAGAAGTAATATTGTGGGCCAACCCATGAGTGTGTTAATGGCCAGAAAGAGCTATCCTGGAAACTGTACAGTGACAGTGTGCCATAGCAGGACTGAAAACCTGGATGTCCACGCCAGGAGTGCTGATATTCTGGTGGCAGCCATGGGCAGTCCGGAATTTGTAACCGGAGATATGGTAAAAGATGGGGCAGTGGTTATAGATGTAGGGATCACCCGTGTAGAAGATGAGACTGCTAAGAGGGGCTATCGACTCAAAGGAGATGTGAAATTTGATGAAGTAGCACCAAAATGTAGTTTTATTACACCAGTGCCGGGCGGTGTAGGGCCCATGACCATTACCTCTTTACTGATGAATACCCTAAAGGCAGCAAAGAAAGAGATCCTATTTTAAATTAAGTGAGATGACATCCATACAAATAATGACACTCCCTTTAGTGGAGACATTTACCTCCATACAGGGAGAAGGCCACCACCAAGGGATAACCACAAGTTTTATAAGATTAGGAGGATGTAATATTGGCTGTCCCTGGTGTGATACTAAAGAATCGTGGGATGGTGCAGCTCACCCTTCTCTCTCTGTTGAGAAAATTGTGGACAATGTATCACAATTTGATCATGATATCGTTATTATTACCGGAGGAGAGCCATTGATGCACGATCTGGGATCTCTTTGTGCAGCTTTACATAAGGCAGGATATCGAACTCATTTGGAAACATCAGGCGCTTATCCTATATCGGGAACTTGGGATTGGATCAGTCTTTCCCCAAAGAAATTGGCCCCTCCGGTGCCTGAAATTGTGGGTATGGCAGACGAATTGAAGGTGGTGATCAGGAATAGAAATGATTTTCAATGGGCAGAAGAATATGAGAATCAGGTGAAAGAGGATTGTAAGTTATATTTACAACCGGAGTGGGAAAAAGGTGAAATTGCTAAAAGTTGGATTGAAGTGTATATCAAGGAACATCCAAAGTGGAGAATGTCGCTGCAACTACATAAGTATCTGGATCTTCCATAAGGAAAGAGATAAGAAATTGGGAATTGACATATTAATTGAACTTATATTTACTGTTTATCAATAGATCGGTGTTTGACATACAAAAAGCGGTATAATAATGTGAATTGTAAGATGAATATTGGCTATCAATCAACACACTATAATCATTGCCCTCTTATTCCCCCTTACAAAGGGGGCCAGGGGGATTTAGCGGACCCTTAAAATAGAAAATGAAGTGGTATTGAATATCGAATATTGATCAATTAATGAGAATTTTGAAGTTGGATCTTATGAGTAAAAACAAAAATGTCATTTTGTATTCTTTCGCTTTGGCAATATGCCCCCTGCTATTCCTGTCAACGAAAGGATTCTCACAAGCAGAAAAGGTCACCGTTAAATCAGCAGATAAGAAAGCGTTAAAGCATTTTAGAGAAAGCGGCCATTTTCTGAATAGCAAAGAATTTGAAAAGTCCCTGGCATCTTTACAAAAAACAATCTCTATTGAGCCGAATTTCATTGATGCTCATATGCGTATGGGAGATATCTATGCATTCTTTGAAGATCTGGAAAATGCCAGGAAGAGCTACTACAAGGTCATAGCTATTGATCCTGACCACATCAAGGATGTGTATCTTATGCTGGGAGAACTGGAATCATTCAATGGCAATTATAGTGCTGCCATTCCTCATCTTGAAAAATACCTCAGCTATTCTTCGATCATATATAGTAGAAAATTGAGGGCTCAAAGAGCATTGAATAATAGCCGTTTTGGTGCATCCGCCCTGGCTAATCCCATCCCCTTTAAGCCAATTAACAGTGGTGATAGTGTCAATACCCCTATTTCAGAGTACCACCCCTCTATAACTACCGATGGGCAGGCACTCCTCTTTACCAGGCGCCTGGAAATTCCTGATAGGACCAACCGATATAATGAGGATTTCTATATAAGTTACAAAAACAGCGATGGAAGCTGGGGGAAATCTATGAACCTGGGTATGCCTATCAATACATTTCTCAATGAAGGTGCGCAAACAATTTCCCCTGATGGGAAGTCTATTTATTTTACTGCATGCAATCGTCCTGATGGGGTCGGCAGGTGTGATATTTTTTATTCTAAAAAAGTGGGCAATACATGGAGTGATCCTGTGAATATTGGCCCACCAATCAATACTGCCGCCTGGGAATCACAACCCTCCATTTCATCCGATGGCAATTCACTTTATTTTTGTAGTAACAGAAAAGGAGGAGTAGGGAAGATAGACATATGGGTGAGTCATAAAAATGAGGAAGGGAATTGGGGAGAGCCCATAAATTTGGGGGGGAGGATCAATACTAAGTTAAATGATCAATCTCCATTTATTCATCCTGATAATGAGACTCTCTTTTTCTCTTCAGAGGGGCATGCCGGCATGGGAGGAGAGGATATATACCTTATAAGGAAGGATACGAATGGGAAATGGGGAAACCCTGTTAATCTTGGATATCCTATTAATACCCTCAATACTGAAACCAATTTATGTGTGAGCTCAAATGGTGAGTTGGCCTTCTTTTCTTCAGATGGCTTTGACACAAAAGGAGAACTCGATATATTTTATTTTGAGCTCTACCCGGCGGCCAGACCTAAAAAAGTAACTTATGTAAAGGGGTACATTTTTGATAAGGAGACCAAAAGACGGCTGACCTCAAAAATAGAACTTATTGATCTGGCGACTGGCGACATTGTGATCGAAACCTATTCAGATAAGATCGATGGGTCCTATTTGGTGTGTTTGTTGGCCGGAAAGAACTATGCTTTCAATATTTCAAAGAAGGGGTACCTATTCCACTCAGAGAATTTTTCTTTGAAGGACCGTGACCCCGATCGACCATACCAATTAAATATTGGCTTGCAGAGGATCAAGGTGGGACAGAGTGTTGTGCTAAAGAACATTTTCTTTGAAACGGATTCTTATGGCCTAAAGCCGGAATCAAAAGTCGAATTGCTCAAATTGACAGACCTGTTAAAGGAAAATCCTAAATTGAAGATCGAGTTCGGCGGCCATACCGATAATGTTGGAGAGAAAAGCTATAATAGACAACTCTCTGAAAACCGGGCGAAAGCTGTTTATGAGTATCTTCTTGAAAAAGGGGTAGAACCGGCCAGATTATCTTATAAGGGATATGGTGATACATTACCCATAGCATCCAATGAAACAGCCGAGGGAAGAGCTCTTAACAGGAGAACGACTTTTACTGTGGTAGGAGAATGATCTAATGAGTTAGATAAATGGCATCTTCAAGGAATTTATCCATGATCTTATAGATATTTATCGCTTCTTCTTTCCCTTTTAACCGGACATTACCAATTAGTTCTGATTGGTCCTTAAAGGTTGTATTCATAAGATCTCTTAGTCTTTGTGAGATCAATAGATCGGTTTGGAATTCGTTGCACCGGCCTTGAATGCTGGCAGCAGTATTCAAGATATCTCCATGATAGGCGAGTTCCTTCTTTATTTCGCCAACTTCTGCTACAGTAACTTTCCCATCAGCTACTCCTGCCTTGAACTTAGGGATCAAGCCATAATTACCCTCATAGTGTCTATGTTTATCATTGAATGCCTTTCGGAATTCGAAGAAGAACCTGATGCAATTGTTATGTTTTATGCCTTCCTCCATTTTCCAGGATATAACGACTTCATCACCTACCTACTGGTAATTTTTTGCATGATAATGCATCACAATATCGGTAAGGTCAAAAAAACAATCCTGAATCAATTGGCTATACTTGATATGACCGAGCTTTTCAGCAAGGGTCGTAGAAGATGTAAGGTCCGGGAACATGAATATCCTGATCTCTTCCTTCGGCTTGTGGTATAAGCCGACCAGGAATTTCATTAACACACCTTGCCCGAATTTGTCGCTTACTTGCAAAATAAAAAGGGCGATCATGGTAGAAATACACCAGTATAATAAGTTCCATATAAATGGAGGACTTGAAAGATATTCTTTGAAGCGGACCATCACATCATCATGCAACATAGATAGATCCAATTCCCTTGATATGATAATTAGTGAAGCCAGGCAGTAAAAAAAATAAAGAGAATGATCCCATAATAGCAGGTTCGAATCAATATAGTGACACCAAAGGATTTTCGACGGAAATATTTGCTTAAGTAGAAGACATCCATGGAAGCCATATAAGTACCGATAAATATGGAAAATAAAAGGGCAACAATCATATTATTCCCAAACTTATAAGGAATTGCACCATCAATAAATGGGGTATACTTGAAGGTGATCGCCCAATTATAGGAGGAAATAAATAAACCAGTGAGGACCCAAAAGGAAACCAGGAACAGTACTTTGTAGAGTTGGTTTTCCTTATTTTTCAGGGTCGGGTTGACTCTTAATGTGAAGATCTCTTTGGGGATAGGGGATATGAATTCCGTGCTCCCTAAACTTACTGTTAATTGTATAGCGGAGGTCGCTCTTGATCTTTTCTACACGAAACATGCTTTTGCTCCAAAATCGCAAATAAAATAAAAGTGCTGAATCGCCAAAATCAAAGAACCTCACTTTGGGTTCGCGATTCTTTGAAATATCATCGTGTTCTTTTGCACATTCGATCAAGATTTTTGTGACCAGGTCCACATCTGAACCATAGGAAACACCAATCTTAATATCAAAGCGAGTGGCTTGTTTATTGTGGCTCCAGTTGATGATCTTTTCACTGGTTAGTTTTGAGTTGGGTATGATCACATTGATATTATCTCTGGTTTCAATTTCAGAGGTCCTGAGCATAATGGAGGTTACCTTGCCTACATCACCCTCGATCTCTAGAATATCTCCTACCTTAATGGTACCTTCCACCAAAATGATGATGCCTGAAATGAAGTCGTTGAATATCTGCTGCATCCCAAATCCAATGCCCACCAATAGTGCTGCTGACCCTGCTACAAGTATGGTTACCTTGATCCCCACAGATTCAAGAGTGATAGCAAGGGCAATTACAATTAAGAAATACTTGATGATCTGATAGAGGGCAAAGCGCTGCCCTTGATCTAATTTATGTTCCAGCCGCTCACCATGAAAGATCTTTCGGATCGCCCATAGAATGATTCTTGTCAAAACAATGATCAAAATAATGATCAGAATATGGTATGGGGTCAGCTGAAAATGCTCCAGGTTGATGATCTTGTATTCTAAAAATTTTCTGAACATAGGTATTCTATTTGCAAAAAGTGATATTCAAATATAGTGAAATTCATAATAACAGGATTATCTATTTGAAGATGCGGCTCAATTATTTGTACGATCCGCACATCGCTATTCAGACTCTTTAATAATATTTTAGTATATTTTGCAAAGTATTACCTAAAAGAAAATTGTAAGTATGAATTGTGGGCAATGCGCAGGAATTGAAGAAGTATTTAACAACAAGACAGCTGTTAAAGACATTAAGCGTTATCGTAAAAAAGGAGCAGGAAAGTCAACACAACGGTTGATCAATGCTTTAATAAGGCATAAAGAAGATGGATTATCTCTTTTAGATATAGGTGGGGGTATTGGCGCTATACAAAATGAATTGCTTAAAGGTGGTTTAGATAAAGTGATCAGTGTAGATGCTTCAGAGGCCTATTTGAAAATTGCCAAGAGTGAAGCAGAAAGGCAGGGGCATTTGGAAAAGATCCAATACTACCATGGTGACTTGGTTGAAGTTGCCAAGAATATTGAAGCAGCCGATATTGTAACCCTTGATAAGGTTGTCTGCTGTTATGATGATGTAGATGGGATCTTATCGCAATCTTTACAAAAGGCAAACAAATATTACGGGATCATATTTCCTAAGGATTCCTGGCCTGGAGAACTATTACCACTAATTGGCAACCTCTATTTTAAGATACGTGGAATTCCATTTCGAGCTTACTTACATTCAGTTAAGCACATAGAGGATGTGGTCTCTTCTGCTGGTTTTGAACGAGTGTTTTACCACAGATCATTTATCTGGCTGATCGCATTATATCGTAAACTTCCCCAAAAATAAAATACCTGCTAAGTTGTATAACAACCGAACAGGTATCTTATCGAAATTCTTTAATATAAACTAGGCGGTAGTTGGGGTAGCAGTTTCGCTTGTGGTAGCGGTAGTTTGGTATTTGCCATAGATCATTCCAATGATGAGTCCACCAACTCCTTGCTCAACAACGTGCCAAATTGAATCCACGATGAGTTGAGTAGAATTGTATTCCCATACACCGGATATTACTAGACCATTTGGCAGTACCCACAATAATCCAATGATGATTCCGAATTTCATTCCTTCCCACCATGGAGTTCCTCCTTTATACCCAATCGGGTAGACATAGGACATTAGCCAAGCCAGTATCAGATAGCCCAATCCAATAGCCATAAGATTAACTTCAGGCAACATTAAATGCTCAGAAGCATATTGAGCATAAAAGTCTTTCATGAGCACCATGTACCAAAGACCTGAAAGAAGAAACATAATAATGCCTCCTCCTAAGAGTGCTAGTAACATTTTTTTTGCGTTCATAATATCTACTTTTTTGGTTTTGACCCCATTTCAGGATCGTAAAATAAATTAATTAGCGATTGAATTTACAATAATCTATTGGGGACTACCAAATAAAAGTACAATTAAAAGGATGGGTGATACATAAATATCCTTCTAAAAGCGGCATGGGTACCGATTCATTGATTAGAAATTTGAAATAAAATGTTTTAAGTAACTGTACCGGTGACTTAGTCGATCACTCCTCTTCAATGACAACTTCTATCTCTTCTTCAGCTACATCATCTGAGCTGTCATCACTTCCTTCTTCGTTTTCAACAATGACTTTCTTCTTAATGCACTTGTGCTTTCTGCCTTCTTTTCCTTTTTTGCATTTTTCCTTATCACATCCTTCTTTGTCACAATCATGACCTTCACCACCCATGTCTTTGCACATCATCATCATGTTGCATCCATGCATACCTCCTCTGGGGCCACATTTTTGAAAATGTCCGTATTTACCACAATCCTTTGATTGGCCATGGCCGCAACCGGCACCTAAATGAATAACCGTACTGCATACGATCATTAAAAGTGTACAAACTACTATGAATCCTGCAATGATCCTGTAAATGTTGTTTAACTTACGTTCTGCAATATAAACATATAG
Source organism: uncultured Chitinophagales bacterium (assembly GCA_964572485.1). Taxonomy (GTDB): domain Bacteria; phylum Bacteroidota; class Bacteroidia; order Chitinophagales; family CAZNGA01; genus CAZNGA01. The sequence continues at coordinate 37,968 of CAZNGA010000016.1, read as the reverse complement.
GAATAGCGCACAGGTAAGTAGGAAAAACTCTAGAATAAATGTTATCATAATTTAATTTTTTCTCAAAATTAAACCATAATTTGATAATTCCAAATTTGATGTACACTTATATCTAATTTTCAGTTATTGAAAAAACTGTTTTGCACAAAGATGGAATACAATAAATTTTGTGAAGGAAAGATTATATAACCCATTACTTCCTGCCTTTTCCAAATTTTCTTAGGTTTGCAAATATCAATAGTCAATTGATTGAGAACTTACTACTTATAACTACTCTATGATCGTTATAACAGGCGCTGCAGGATTTATTGGAAGTTGTTTGATTACAAAGTTGAATGAGCAAGGCCAGTCTGCTTTAGTACTTGTAGATGATTTTTCAAATCCCCGGAAGGAAAAGAACTATGAAGGGAAGGACTTCTTGCTTAAAGTGGAGAGAAATGATTTTATCAATTGGCTTGGAGAAAATAGGCAACTCGTAAAATTTATATATCACATTGGTGCCCGTACTGATACCACTGAATTTGATACCTCTGTTTTTGATACTTTGAACCTAAACTACTCCAAAGATGTGTGGAACGCATGTGTTAAGTTCAACATCCCTCTGATCTATGCCTCCTCAGCAGCCACTTATGGATTAGGTGAATTAGGATATGATGACGATCACAAGATCATTGCTAACCTCAAACCTTTAAATCCTTACGGTGAATCGAAGAATGATTTCGACAAATGGGTGCTCAGTCAGGAGGATAAGCCTCCTCATTGGGTAGGTTTGAAATTCTTTAACGTTTATGGGCCGAATGAATTTCATAAAGGGAGGATGGCTTCAGTGGTTTTCCATGGTTACCACCAAATCCTTGAATCAGGTAAAATGAAGTTGTTCAGATCACACAATGTAGAATATGAGGATGGAAAGCAACTCAGGGATTTTATCTATATAAAAGATGTGATCAATGTCTGCTATTTCATGATGCAGCAAACTGCCAATTCAGGAATATATAATTTGGGAACTGGTGGCGCAAGAACTTTCCTTGACCTTGCCCAAAGTCTCTTCTCCTCTATTGGAAAAGAACCGGTCATAGAGTTCATTGATACGCCTGAAGATATTAGGGAGAAGTATCAATACTTTACAGAAGCTAAAATGGATAAATTGGCATCAGCAGGTTTTGAAATGGTATTCACCTCCCTTGAAAATGGGATCGATGATTATGTGAATGGGTATCTGGCAAACAATGAGTACTTCTAACAATAGGGTTGTTACTCACTTTTTTTCTTTAAGCAAGTATCAATTCCAAATAATTTGTATAACGGACAAAATCCTAAGATCCCCGTCAAAATAAAAACTGCAGCCACTATAAGTAGGATAATTGCTAAAGTGGTTGTTATTATTTGTAGATACCACAAAAAGCCGATCAGTGAGGCAATCATGATTCTGATCGCTCGGTTGATATTTCCCATGTTCAATTTCATAATACAATTTATTTATTTATAACTGATTGAATCAATAGCACTATTGTTGTTATCAACCCTAAACAGATGAAACAAACGAGAACTAATTTTACGATCCCTTTTTTCAAAACAGTGAACACTCATAAAAACACAATAAATATCTATTTTTAAGCATTATTATCATGTTCAACCCAAAAAGTTGAAGATTTGTTCCGTAGATTCTATTTTGTATTTTTTGCAATTCTCTTTTTAGGCCTTAGTGGTGTCTTGCAAGCTCAACGTGTAAGCAACCTGCAGGCAGTGGTCTTTGACTTGAATGGCGACACTATCAAGATCGATAGTTTGAGCATAGTGCCCGGCACCTTGATCATTGAGGACCTTTATCATCAGAGGATAGTACCTCCTTCTGATTATGTGATCAATGAGGCAGCATCAATATTGATCTGGAAAAATAAACCATTATCTGACAGTATTCTCATTACCTATAGGGTGTTCCCCTATGAACTCAGCAAGGAATATTTTCATAAGGATATCACCAAAGTAGGAGATGATATCTCTAAACTATATGCACCATTCGTCTATAATCCCTTTGAAGATAATGAATCTTCAGGCCTTGAATTTGGCACCCTGAACTATAGTGGAAGTTTTTCAAGAGGGATCTCTTTTGGTAATAACCAGGATCTTGTTCCTACCTCTGACCTCAACCTCCAGATCTCAGGAATGCTAAATGATGTGGAGATAGTCGCCGCGATCACTGATCAGAATGTTCCATTGCAACCAGAAGGAAATACCCAGCAACTGCAAGAATTTGATAAGATCTTCATTCAGTTGAAATGGAAAAGAAGTAAACTGATTATGGGAGATTATGAGTTGAAGCGCCCCGATAGTTATTTTATGAATTTCTATAAAAGAGCAAAAGGTGCCGATTTTTCCAACTCTTTGAAAATTGGTGAAAAGAGTGAACTGAAAAGCAAAGCAAGTATTGCTTTTTCTAAAGGCCAATATTATCGGTACAGCTTTAGCGGAGAAGAAAGCAACCAGGGGCCATACAAATTGAAGGGTAAAAGCGGGGAGATATTTATCATTATTCTGGCAGGTACAGAAAGAGTGTACATCGATGGTGAGCTCCTTAAAAGAGGTGGTGAGAAAGATTATGTGATCGACTACAATACAGCCGAGCTTACCTTTACGCCTAAACGGTTGATCACAAAGGACAAAAGGATCGTTATAGAGTATGAATATTCTAACCAATATTATAACCGGTTCGTTACCCATTTGGGTACAGAGTATAAACGAGAAAAGGTGAGCTGGAAGTTTAATTTTTTTTCTGAACAGGATAATAAGAATAAACCAATTCAGGAGTACAGCGATGAGCAATCAAAATTGATCAGGGAAACTTTATCACAAGTAGGAGATAACATTGATCAGGCGTATATTTCAGGTGTTGGCATTATGGATTTTGATTCTTCCAGGATAATGTATGCTATGGTAGATACAACTATTATCGATACAGTTGCCAATGATACTACAACTTATGATTCTGTATTCATCTATTCAATTGATCCAGTGCTGGGCCGTTATGTATTATCATTTACATTTGTCGGCCAAAACAATGGGAACTACATAATTGCTCAAAATGGAGCGAATGGGAGAGTGTACCAGTGGGTACCCCCTCAGAATGGTGTTAAACAAGGGAGGTATGAACCCATCATTATTCTGGTGGCTCCCCGGATCAAGCAAATGTATACTCTTGGAATGGATTATAAGATCTCGAAAAACAATCAACTAATCACCGAATTGGCTTTAAGCAACAATGATATCAATACCTTTTCAGAGAAAGATAATGACGATAATATTGGGTATGCAGGTAAGATCGGTTATAAGAACTTGTTCACTTTGAATAACAGATCAAAAAAGGATTTAACCTTAACCTCCACCATTCATTATGAGCACTTGAACAAAGATTTTACCCCTATTGAAGAATACAGGCCGGTTGAATTTGAGAGAGATTGGAATATAGAAAGCACTGATATTAATACCAATGAAGATATTGGAAGCATTGAGGTCAACCTTAAGAAGGAAAAATTGATGAATATTGGATATCGATTGGCAAGATTTATCAAAGGAGACAGTATTTATGATGGCATAATGCATAGTGTGCACACCAAACTTGAAAGTGGTGGATTTAGAATCTTAGGTACCGGGAGTTACCTTGAATCAGAAAGCTTAAAGCAGCAAACTCAATTTTTTAGGCCTAAGCTGGATGTGTCAAAAGGGTTTGCCAAATTAAGGGGCTGGAGGATCGGAGCAGCTGCGGAGAGAGAGGAGAACAGGATATATGCATCGTCTCAAAAAGATACCCTGTCACCCAACAGTTTCAAATTTGACATCCTGAAACTTTACGTAAATAATGCAGATACCCTTTCAAATAAGATAAGAGTACTCTTCACTAAAAGGTATGACTATTCACCTGTGCTGAACCACTTTGATACCACCACCATTGCAAATACATATACTGTCGGAGCAGACCTGATCAAAAATCCTAACAGCCAATTTAGAGGAAGTATCACCTATCGGGAACTTAAGATCATTGATACTGCTTTCACCAATCTAAAGCCTGATGAATCTGTCCTTGGTAGGATCGAATATATGTTCATTCTTAAGAAAGGGCTATTGCGATCAAGCACTCTTTATGAATTGGGTACCGGTCAGGAGCAAAAACTTGAATTTAGTTTTGTGAAAGTAGCGAAGGGAGAGGGGCAATACATTTACCTGGGAGATAATAATGATAACGGTGTGAGTGACCTGGATGAGTTTGAGTTGTCATCTTTTGCAAATGATGGTGATTATATTAAAGTGTACTCTCCCACCAATGAATATGAGAAAGCCAATTCAGTTCAGTTCAATCAGGTGCTGAATTTATCCCCAAGAGCTATTTGGTTTAGCAAGAAGGGACTTAAAAAATTCATTGGTAGATTCTCCTCCCAATCATCGCTTCATATTAGCAGAAAGTCATTTGATGAAGGAAAGGGATTCCCATTTAATCCATTTATCGTAGATGCGGATAAGATCCCATTGGTTACTTTGAGCACCATCATCAGAAATTCCCTCTACTTCAACAGGGTAAATCCGAAATTTGGAGCTGAGATCAATTGGCAAGACAACAGAAGACAGGCGTTGTTGATAAATGGGTTTGAGAGTGTACGAAAGCAAGAGGAAGGAGCTAGTTTGAGATGGAACATTAGTAAGAGATTTGCAACAGAGATCAAGGCAAAGACCGGTAGAAAGGTCAATGAGTCGGAATTTTTTACTCAAAAGAATTACATTATCCGTTATGATGGTGTGGCACCCCACCTAACATTTCTTGCTAAAAAGAGCTTTAGGCTAACGGTGTTTTATAAGTTCCGTGAAAGCTTCAATAGGTCAGGGCCTGAGGTGGCATTCAATAACGAGGTCGGGACCGAGATCAAATACAATTTGGTATCACGAAGTACGCTTAACCTAAGCGGCTCATACATCTCAATTGCATATGGACCGGGAAAGACCAATTCCCCTGTCGGATATGCAATGTTAGAAGGGCTACAAAGAGGGGACAATATCCTGTGGTCTGCCACTTACGATAGAAAGCTGGGAGCCAATGTGCAAATGAGCATGAATTATGAAGGCAGAAAAACGGGTGAAAGTGATGTGGTACATATAGGAAGAGTGCACGTAAGAGCCGTGTTCTAAGAACTATTTCAAGAGAAAAGCTTCTGGCCCTCCCACCAAATATCCATCACAATATATTTCGATCTTATAACCACCTGAAGAAAATAATTTTGTCTGATTCCAATATCCGGAAAGTGGAAGATCCTGGTGATTATATTTGAATGGTATTCGTGTGGAATATTTTATCTTTACATTTGTTTCGGGATGTTTAAAAGAGCCGGATAGATTTTTCTTATCAAAAAGGACATCTCCATTTGGGGCGGTTATCACAATGTAATAAACCTTATTACCGGCATCTGCGAATTCATTCTTTTCTATAGTGCATGAGATTCGAATTTTGATGGCCTTTTTTGCCTTGTTGGTCGTTTTATCTTCGTTGCTATTTGGATTATTCCTTATGCCGACTCCTACAATGGACGTCGCACGTAATAAAGACCCTTTTGTTACCTTTTTTGATAATTCGTCGTTCTCTTCTTTCAGCTGAACGTACTGCTCTTTTTCTTTGACCAATTGTTCCTTATAGGTTCGGTTTTCAGAGAATAACCGGTCATTAATATTCTTGAGCGAGTCTGCCTGCCGATAATAATTGTCACGTTCTTTTTGAAGTTGCGTTAGCAGATTTCGCGCTTTTCGAAGATTATTATCTGAAATATTCTTTCTGTCAAGCAAATTATCGATCTCTGTTTTCATTTCTTTGAGTTCTAATTCGCTGGTTTTTAAGAGACTATCCTTAACCATCAGATCTTTTTTGTACTTATCGATCTCCAATAGAGCTGCATTGTAATTCTCTTCAGCAGAGAGCATTAGTTTTTCAGCATCTACGGCTCGTGCCTGGGCTTCCTTCTCCTTCTCTGTAATGATGCGATTATTAATAAATAGATACCCATTGGATATAAGTAATAGGGCAATTAATGTAACATATACAGCTTTTCTTTTCTTCTTTGCTGTCGCTGTCTTGTTTTTATCGCTCTCTGACGCTTTACTTTGTATCTTTTCACTCATAAGAAGTGCGCTGTTGGTGTATCAAATCTTATTGCAAAATAAATTTATTTTTTTTACATTTACAATTAAAGGAAGCTTTTAGTTGAATTTGCTAAATTTATGTAGCTTTGCTATCCATGATCTATTTGATCGAAGATCATTCATAACACAAAGTTCTATGACCATAGGGCTGGTTTTAGGGGAAAACATCGGATTTTATTATTGTTCAATTTAAATTGAAATGTATGTTAGATCATATCAATCTTCAAAATGTATTAATTATTGATATTGAGACGGTCCCCTTTTCGGATGATTTTTCGAAGTTGGATACCGAAATGAAATTGTTATGGGAGAAGAAAGCTTCCTGGAGAATGCAAAGTGATGATAATATTGGTGACTTTTATTTTGATAAAAGTGGCATTTATGCTGAATTTGGCAAAGTGATCTGCATCTCATGTGGTTTTTTTAGGAAACGAAAGGGGAATACATTTGATCTCAGAATCAGATCTTTTTCATCTGAAGATGAGAAAGTACTCTTAGCTGAATTTATTGACCTGTTGGACACCCACTATTTTAACATAAAAAAACATCTGCTATGTGGCCATAATGGAAAGGAATTTGATTTCCCTTATCTGGCAAGAAGGATGTTGATCAATGAGCTTACGTTACCCGGGCTACTTGATATCGCAGGCAAAAAGCCATGGGAGGTCCCCCACCTTGATACAATGCAATTGTGGAAATTCGGGGATTATAAGAACTTTACATCCCTTCAACTACTCGCCAATATTTTCAATATCCCCTCTCCAAAAAAGGGTATCGATGGAAGTGACATCGCAAGGGTCTATTGGAAGGAGAAAGATCTACCACGTATTGTCCGGTATTGCCAGAGAGATGTGGTAACTGTAGCTCAGTTGCTTCTGAAATTCAAAAACATGGAGATCCTGCCTGATGATCAGATCACCATTATTGGTGACAATGAAACTCCTTGATCTCTCTTTTCGCTTAAAGTAAATTCTTGAACTATTGTAATCGATCTGAAACTCGCCTTGCAGAATGATCCTGCACTTGAGTGTAACTTTTTAGCGAAAACTGTTTGTGTTTTAATTCCGATAACAAACTATTATTGGTGTATGACATTTACCCACACCTAAGGGGAGGGTCATTACACCCATAACTAATCATTTATGGAAAATATATCAGTCAAAGGAAACATCGTCTCTGCACATGGTAATAATACCAGAGCTCAGACAAATAATGGGATCATTATTGGGAAGGTGATCGAAAAGATCAATATCCCATTTAAAAGTTATAAAGGTTTTATCCCGGTAACGGGTTATGTTTTGATGGACCGGGAAAATAGGATCTCCACTATTTTAGGTAGAGACATCATAAAATGTTGGGCTGATGATACATGCGATGAAGTTAAATTTTCTTTGATGCAAGTGGCGAATGCTTTATATGATTTCAATAACATAGAGCGGGGGGTAAGAAACGGCCATGAAATAAAAACGGTGACTCCAATGGATAGGGAAGGAGTGACAAATGCCATATTACATATTATTGAGGCAATTGGATGCCTTGACAAAGAATATTTGAAAAAGAATGCGCATCAGTTTGCGATATCCATATAAATTATTTTTTACTTCAAAATAAAAAGGAGGCGAACCAGAGAAAGATAACAAACCTACCTGCTCTTACCTTGATAGTCTTGGACGAGCAAAATTGCCTCTAAATAGAGGCGTAATCATAAAATATTTGAAATAATGCAGGTCTGTTGATAATGGAATCAATCTGCATTATATAAATCTGAAAATAATTATTATCATGAAAATACTCAATAAATTAATTGCCACCTTGTTGGTGGTCAGCCTAGTAGTCGTAGGCTGTGAAAGAGATGACTCAATTAGTAAAGGTCATTCAACTAATCAACCATCATTGAAAACCCTTGAAACTGCTGAGCAACCGGAGAGTGATGTTTCTATCATCAATGGTTTTTTTGCAAGTAGTTGTTTTACTAATTTCCAGGAGATTTGGATACCAAATGGGTACCATGTGATCCTTAATGAGATCCGAAGAGGGGAAATAGATGATGATCCTGGAATTTTAGTGTATGGTTTCAATTTGACAGGACCGTCAAGAAGCAAAATGCTATCGCAGAAATTGTATGGTGTATATAATAGCCAAGATAAAAACTGGAATGGATTTGTCTCTCGTAGGTTTGACAATAATAATTTGAGAATATCTGAGCTTGGCAGGGGTGGCCCAGAAGATCCAATGCCAAGGTACAATGTGGATAAGGATTGTCGCAGTCTTGGGGGGACATGTGCTGAATGTACAAGTAGTTTTGACGACTGCTATGGTTGTGCCTGGGATGAGTTAAATGATGATGTCATTGCTCACTATGCTTGTGCTTTATGCTTTTGGTGCTGTGAAGCAGCAGTATTCTTGCATTGTAAGTTTGGCCAAAAGCTGGACCCCACAAATATTCGATTTAAATTAATTAATTTTAAACCTCAAGATATCAAATTATGAAAAGGACATTCAAATTGTTCATCAGTTTCCTCATAGCATCAATGGTGTTAATATTGGCAGGTGTACTTATGAAATTGCAGCATGTGGAAGGGTCCTTCGATACGATCTTACTTGCTTTGGGCTCTATTTTCTCCGCATGTGCATTGGTTACACTTTGTGTGCTGCTGTGGAAATTGGTGAGAAAACATCAGTGAATTCCCTCTCTTTGATGAAGCATTTCTTTGTTCGTTGCCAAGTGTGTGTTACCAATTGGAGGATCGTAATATCCTTTCTGTGATAATCTTTCTAACATAAATCATAAAAAATATACTATTTTTAGAGCCATATTTTGCATTAATTTTGAATAGTATAGATGGAAGCCAGGTTATTGCTTGAGGTTACTAATTTGCAAGCCGAGTTTGTTGTTGAAGAGGGAATCGTAAAGGCGGTGGATAATGTTAGCTTTCAATTGAAGAAGGGGGAAACCATAGGTATTGTTGGAGAGTCAGGGTCAGGAAAGTCTGTCACTGCTTTATCGATTATGCGTTTAATACAAAGCCCCCCAGGACGTATTACCGGAGGCGAGATCATCTACCACGCAAAAGAGAAAGACCCCTTAAAATACCAGGACCCAGTCAATTTGCTCACCCTTTCGGAAGATGATATGAGATCGTTTAGAGGGAATGAAATTTCTATGATCTTTCAGGAACCCATGACATCCCTTAACCCTGTTTTCACATGTGGAAACCAAGTGATGGAAGCTATTATGCTTCATCAAAATGTGAGTAAGACACGCGCCAAAGCAATGGTATTAGAACTGTTTAGGAAAGTAAAGTTGCCGGACCCACGAAGGATTCTTGACTCGTATCCCCATCAATTATCAGGAGGGCAAAAGCAACGAGTGATGATTGCTATGGCAATGAGTTGCAATCCTAGTATTTTGATTGCAGATGAACCTACAACAGCATTAGATGTTACTGTTCAGGCAACAATTCTGGAGTTGATGCAGGAGCTTTCAAAGGAAATAGATATGTCTGTGATATTTATTACGCATGATCTGGGCGTGATCGCTGAAATTGCAGATAAAGTGGTTGTGATGTACCACGGTAAGATCGTTGAGCAGGGAACAGTAATGGATATATTCAGCAATCCCACACACCCATATACGAAGGGGCTGCTTGCCTGCCGCCCGCCTTTGGATCAGAGGTTATCAAAATTACCGGTGATCGAAGATTTTATGTCTTATGATGATAAAGGGAAGATGATCGAGACGGGAGCTTCAATAGTCAGTGTTATTAATAATTATAAAGTATCTGATGTGGAGCAGGAGCAAAGGATGAGTGCTTTGCTAAGTCAGGAGCCGTTGCTTCAGATCAATGACTTGAAGACCTATTATCCTTTGAAGAAGAGCGTTTTTGGAAAGACATTATCTTATGTGAAAGCTGTGGATGATGTGAGCATGGAGGTTTTTCCTGGAGAGACCCTTGGATTGGTAGGAGAATCCGGGTGTGGTAAAACTACACTGGGTAAAACAATTATCAGGTTAGAATCACCATATGATGGTCAGGTGATCTTTCAGAATAAGGATGTCATGGAATTAAGAGGAAAAGAGTTAACTGAAATGCGGAAGAATATGCAGATCATTTTTCAGGATCCTTACTCATCGCTTAATCCCAGGTTGACGATCGGCAATGCGATCATGGAGCCAATACAGGTCCATGGATTATATTCCAGTGATAGTGAACGTAAAGAGAAGGTGATTCAACTCCTTGAAGAGGTGCAACTGGAGGCAGATCACTTTAACCGGTACCCCCATGAATTTTCAGGAGGCCAAAGACAGCGTATATGTATTGCCAGGGCACTGTCCCTGAATCCAAAATTCATTATCTGTGATGAATCTGTCTCTGCGTTGGATGTGTCCGTGCAAGCTCAGGTATTGAACCTTTTGATCAAACTTAGGGTTGAATATGACTTTACCTACATTTTTATATCTCACGACCTCTCTATTGTTAAGTTTATTTCCGATAGGATCGTCGTGATGAATGATGGTAAAGTTGAAGAAGTAGGCCCGTCAGAAGAGATCTATTATAATCCTCAAAAGGAATATACCATGAAACTCATTGAGGCCATTCCAAAAGGAAAGATCGAAGACATTCAGAAAAGAATGTCAGATATGGGGAAGACATCATAAACTTCCCATCATTTTGTTACATAAATTTCAATATACATTTGCTTGTTAATTACAGTTTCTTATTGATAACTTTGTAATATTCTCTTAATTTTAAATTTAATATGGTTCGAAGAAAAAGAAAACCAACAAACATGTCCCATAAAGTCGATGAGGACATTAAAAGAGTATTTAAGGCCCGCCCGAAAAAACAATTATCCTTCAAGCAAATATTCAAAGTGCTTAATGGAAATTATTCTAAGAAAGAATTGTTCAATGGTTTGTCAATACTTATCCGAGAAAAATTCATTGTCGAAGCTCAGAAAAACCGGTATAAATTAAAGGTGGAAAAGAAGCTGACACAAAATATCTATGAAGGTGTTGTTGACATGACCCGCTCTGGGGATGCTTTTGTGGTTTGCAATAAACTAAATAGAGATATTTATATCAACGGTAAAAACTTGAATGCTGCTATGGATGGAGATGTGGTTAGGGTGCGACTATTTGAAAAGAGCAGGGGGCGAAGTTACTCGGGAGTTGTCATCAAGGTGCTTGAAAGAGCGCAAACTCAATTCGTAGGAACCATCAATTCAAAGGCAGATAAGGTTATTCTAATTCCAGATAAGAAGAATATGTCAGTCGATATTCAAATACAAAAGGGGCAATTGTTGAATGCGAAGAATGGAGAAAAAGCGATCGTTGAGATCACAAACTGGCCGGATAATAATGAGGACCCTATTGGAAAAGTAGTATCCGTATTGGGTAAACTGGGAAGTGATGATGTAGAAATGTCAACGATACTTTTAGAGCACGGCTTCAGATTGCCATTCCCGCCAAAAGTGTTGGATCAGGTAAAGTTCATTTCATCATGGAACTTAGATGAGGAGATCAAAAATCGCAGGGATCTTCGTTCTGTATTAACTATAACCATAGACCCTGATGATGCGAAAGATTTTGATGATGCCATATCTTTCCGAAAATTGGGCAATGGAAATTTTGAGATCGGTATTCATATTGCAGATGTGGCATATTATGTGAAGCCCGGCAGTCCACTTGATAAGGAGGCCTACAGAAGAGCGACATCCGTGTATTTGGTAGATAGAGTGCTCCCGATGCTTCCTGAGAAACTATCAAATGACCTTTGTTCTCTACGTCCTCTGGAAGATAAACTTACCTTTTCAGTGATACTCACCATGGATCAGAATGGTAAGATCAGTAAGAGCTGGCTGGGAAGAACAGCCATCAATTCCAACAAGAGATTTACGTATGATGAGGTCCAGAAGATCCTTGAAATAAAAGAAGGAAAGTTCTCTAATGAGTTGATACAATTGAATGATATTGCCAAAAAACTGCGTCAGAATCGAATGCAAAATGGCTCTATTGCATTTGAAACCACAGAAGTAGCTTTCGACCTGGATAAAGATGGAGTTCCTATTGGCATACATCTGAAAGAAAGAAAGGATGCACACCTCCTGATCGAGGATTATATGTTGCTTGCAAATAAAGTAGTGGCAAAGAGTCTTGCAAAAACAAGATTTCAGAAAAGACCCGCTCCCGGTGTGTATCGTGTTCATGACTTGCCAGATCAGGAAAAATTAAAGGCCTTTACCGGATATGCCAGTGAATTTGGACATAATGTCGATATTTCCACGCCGGGGAAAATTGCCAGCTCACTAAACAAATTACTCAAGGATATTAAAGGAAAGGGAGAACAGGATCTTTTAGAGAAACTGGCGATCAGATCTATGGCGAAAGCCTATTATACCACCAAGAATATTGGCCACTATGGCTTGGGATTTGAGTTTTATACCCATTTTACTTCACCCATCCGTCGATATCCTGATATTATGGTCCATAGATTATTAGCACTCTATCTCAACAATAAAATGAGTGACAATGCAAAAATACTTGAGGAGCAATGTGATTATTCATCTACTATGGAAAGAAGGGCGATCGAGGCAGAAAGAGCTTCTGTTAAATATAAGCAAGTACAATTTATGATGGATAGGGTTGGTGAGGAATTTGAAGGGATCATTTCCGGGATCATAGACTGGGGCATCTTTGTCGAGCTTAACACAACAAAATCAGAAGGATTGATTCGAATTGAAACCCTTGACGATGACATCTATCAGTACAATGAGAAGGAATTGTGCTTTAAGGGTTTTAATGATGGGAAAACATATAAACTGGGAGATAAAATTAAGATAAGATTGATAAAAGCAGACCTTGCTTCCAGAACTTTAGATTTTGTACAGGTAAATTAGTACAAAAGTATACACCAAATGCATAACTACGAGCAATTACAGAAAATGGCATCAGATGGTATTATAGAGTATCCTTACGGGAATACTCCTAATGAACTGTATGAACCATTTAACTATATCTTATCTTTAGGAGGGAAGCGAATAAGACCGGTCATGGTGCTCATGGCTTATGAGCTATTTGCTGATCAGATAGAAGAGGCACTCCAACCCGCAATTGCTATTGAGCTATTCCATAATTTCACATTGATCCATGATGATATTATGGATCAGGCATCCCTTAGGCGTGGAAAACCTACAATTCATACTAAGTATGGGGTAAATAAAGCGATCTTATCAGGGGATGTCATGCTTATATATGCGTATCAATTGATGTGCCATGTAGCAAAAGATATGCTTCCTCAAGTGATAAGTATCTTCAATGAAACAGCCATCAAAGTGTGTGAGGGACAGCAGATAGACCTTAATTACGAAAATGATGATCAGGTGACCTTGCCCCAGTACTTTCAAATGATCGAATTGAAAACAGCTGTCTTATTGGCAGCAAGTTTGCAAATTGGAGGAATAGTAGCTAATACTGACTCAGCAAATGCAAAATATCTTTATGAATTTGGTAAGAATTTAGGTATTGCTTTTCAACTACAGGATGATATCCTCGATACTTTTGGCGACGAAGAGGAATTCGGAAAGAAGGTAGGAGGCGACATTTTGTTGAATAAAAAGACCTATTTACTCGTAAAGGCCATCAATACTGCTGAAGGGGATGCGTTAAAGTCGCTGAATTATTGGCTAAGTAACACAGATTATGAGCCCAAAGAGAAGATCACCTCAGTGATCAATATTTATAAGGAGTTAGGACTTCAAAGTGAGGCAAATACTACTATGGAAAGCTACTATCAAAAGGCGATAGCTTCTTTTGACCAAGTTGACGCCAAAGTGGAGAGAAAAAGTGTTTTAAGTGAGTTTGCCAACAATTTGATGCAGCGAAAGGTATAGTAGGAATAGCTTATACAGGAAGAGCCTAATTTGTAAATTCCAAAAACAAAAGTGTAAAAAAGTGTTAAATATTTTGCAAACCTGAGCATTATCAGTAAATTGCAGTTGGAAAAGTATATTATTTTATAATTCAGGTCAGTTATTCAAGCTGTTCCTGATTCAAAATCTACAATCATGAAAAGAATTATTACCACATTAACTATGTTAACCTTCGTTTTTTATGGGTTTGCACAGTATTACCAGTTACCTTTAACAAGTGATCCTGGGAATCCTGGAGGATTAAACACACAAAATGACCAGGATTGTTTCAGCGACGCTACCTGGACTGAAATTATTGCTTCTTCACAAACGAGTGATGTTTACTCCACAACCCAAACAATTCCTTTTACTTTTAACTTTAATGGTGCTGCAGTAACCCAATTTAAAGCATCATCTACAGGGTACATCACTTTTGACATTACTGCTACTGTTTCTGCCTCCTCAACAAATACCGCACTTCCGGCAGCCAGTTTGCCTGATAAGAGTATATGCGTTTGGGGAATGGAATGCAGTGGAGCCAACGATGCAGTTATGACTGCAACTTTTGGCACTACGCCTAACAGACAGCATTGGATCCTTTTCAGATCTATGACTACACCTGGAGCCACTGGTCCATGGACCTACTATGCTATAGTATTGGCAGAAACTTCAGATGATATTTACTTGGTTGATCTGTTTTATGGAACAAATACATCGTACACTTCCCCTGAATTAACTCTAGGCATACAAGTTGATGCTTTTACTGCATATGAAGTTTCCGGATCTCCAAATATCGTTTCAGCGAATCCTTCAGATGAACCTACCGATAACGATTATTGGCAGTTTATCTATGGCACACAGCCTAATTATGATTTTTCTGCTGAAGCATTTGATATTGCCGGAACTCTTCTTTTATCCAATGCACCTTTTGCAATTACCGGAACATTATTGAATAGAGGCGCAACCACAATTACTGATTTCGTAATGAATTATAGCATTGATGGTGGAACAGCAGTTACCCAAAATGTTACTGGTGTAAGTATAGCCTCTGCTACTACTTATGACTTCACACATGCTACCAGTTGGACTCCAAGTGCAACCGGTTCCTACAATGTAGAAGTTTGGGCTTCAGACCTTAATAGCAATGTTGATGAAGACCTTACCAATGACAGAAAAGATTCTGATGTTTCTGTAATTGACCAGGCAACGACCAAAATTGTACTTTATGAGGTATTTACAAGTTCTACTTGTGCTCCTTGTAAGCCGGGAAATGAAAATTTGAAAGCATTGTTTGGTTTGGACCCCGCTGCTGGCACGAATGCCAATACTTGGGTCATGTTAAAAAATCAAATGTCATGGCCGGGTTCAGGTGACCCTTATTATACTGATGAAGGCAATGCAAGAAGATCCTTTTATGGATTTAGCGGCGTACCATGGTTATATATTGATGGTGGATATGATGCTAACGTAAATAGTTTGATCCAGAGTGAAATCACTACAGCAGCTGCTGAAATGGCCTTTATTGACCTTTCTGCAACCTATACAGTGGACACTGCTACTCAAACCGTCGTTGTGGATGTTACAATAGATCCGATAGCAGACTTTGCAAGTACAAATATGGTATTGCAGATTGCAGTGCTGGAAGAAGAAACCTTCAATAATGTGAAGTCGAATGGTGAAACTTCATTCAATTTTGTAATGAAGAAATACCTTCCTGACGCAAGTGGAACATCTGTTGGACCATTCACAAATGGGACACAAGTAACTCATCACGAAAGTTATACTTTCAAGGGTTCTTATATTTTACCTCCAGATGCGAATAGCCCTGTTAATCACGCTGTGGAGCACTCCATTGAAGAAATGGACGATCTTTTAGTGGTGGCATTTATTCAGGATAATACAACTAAAGCGGTACATCAGGCTACTTGGGCAACTAAAGGTACAAGTGGTATCAATAGCATTGATGCTTCCTCAAACAGTTTAGTAGCTCTTTATCCAAATCCTGCTGATGAGCTTGCTGCTGTTAGATATCATCTTACTCAGAGCGCAAATGTTAGCTTTAGCTTATATAACTTGCTAGGTGAGACTGTTTATACTAAAAATGAAGGAACACTTGCTTCAGGTGAGTATACTTCAGGTATAAATGTGAAAGACCTTCCAAGTGGAATCTATATGTTCAAATTAATGGTTGGTGAGCAAATGTTCGTTGAAAGAATAACCATTAAATAGTACTATAAATAATAACTTTTCCAGAAAACGGCTAACCCCATCATATGTTAGCCGTTTTTTTTATGCATGTACAAAGATATCAGTTGATATTACTTGAAAAATAGATGGTTTCTCTTATTTTTAACTAAAAGTATTCAAGAAAAGGTCCATTCAATGAGCGATATAAGTAATCGGCAATTGGCTGCCATCATGTTTACAGACATGGCTGGATATACTGCTTTGATGCAGGAAGATGAGCAGCAGGCGAAAGCAAATAGAGACAGGCACAGGCAAGTGTTGAATAAAAGCATTGATGAGCATCAAGGGAAAATATTGCAGTATTATGGCGATGGAACTTTGACCATTTTCAATAGCGCAATTGAAGCTGTCAAGTGCGGGGTAAGGATCCAAGGTTCGCTACAGGAGGATCCAATCATTCCTTTAAGGATCGGGATCCATTCCGGAGACATTGTATATGATGATGAGGGCGTTTATGGGGATAGTGTGAATGTGGCTTCACGAATCGAGAATCTTGCCGTATCCGGCTCTGTGCTGATCTCTGAAAAGGTCAAAGAGGAAATAAAGAATCATAGAGATCTGGAAACACACTCTTTAGGAAAATTCGAGCTGAAGAATGTCAAAAAAATAATGGATGTTTTTGCGATAAAGAATGATGGAATGATCGTACCCTCTCTTAAGAGTATTGAAGAGGGAGATGGGGCCACTGAAAAAAGTATCGCTGTCCTGCCATTTGTTAATATGAGTACCGATCCTGAAAACGAATATTTTAGTGATGGCATCACTGAGGAGATACTTAATGCGCTCACGAAGGTGAATGGTTTGCTTGTTACCGCACGAACCTCTTCCTTTGCCTTTAAAGGGAAGAACAAAGACATCCGTAAAATTGCGGCACAGCTTAATGTCAATTATATTCTTGAGGGCAGTGTTAGAAAGGCCGGAAATAAGATCAGGATTACCACACAATTGATCAGTACAGCTGATGGCTACCATATGTGGTCTGATGTATTTGACAGGCAACTGGAGGATGTATTTGAAGTGCAGGATGAGATCTCAAAGAAAATTGCGAATAAATTAAGAGAGCATCTTACTGATGTTCATTGTCAGGAATGTTTGGTGGATCAAACGACTGCAAATATTGATGCCTACAATCTTTATCTCAAGGGATTGTTCTTTTGGAACAAGTTTGACCCTGAGAGTATGCAGAAAGCCATTAAATTATTTGAACAATCGATCGATATTGAACCTGATTATGCATCCCCTTATTCATATATGGCCAATTGCTATACATTTCTAGCGGCTACCGGGTTATCGAACCCTGACGAGGCGTACGCCAAAGCTGAGGAATTTGCTTCTAAAGCAATGGAATTGGATTGTAATTTAGCTGAATCTCAGGTTGCCTTAGCCTTGGTAAAACTATTTCATGATTTAGATTTTGAGCAAGCAGGACATCTATTTAAAAATGCAAAAGAAGTAAAACCTGACTGTAGTGATATCAATAACGCTTATGGCATCTATTTGCTACTTTCCGGTCAGTCCGAAAATGGTATAGAGGAATTGGAGATGGCTGTTAAATTGGACCCCTTGTCATTGATAACGAATAATCATTTGGCAACGGGTTACTTCTATGCCAGAAGATATGAAGATGCCTTAGCTGCCTATGATAGAACATTGGATCTTGATGGGAATTTCAGAAATGCCATTGAAGGAAAGGGTTGGGTGTATATTAAAATGGGCCAAATGGATAAGGCGTTTCCAGTGTTTGAAAACCTATATAAATTGACAGCAGATCCGTTATTGGGATTTACTGGGTTAGCCTATGCCCATGGTATCACCGGAAATAGTAAGGAAGCCAATAAATTCCTGAAAATGCTTGAAGAGAGAGACAAGCGGGATAAGGATACCGTTCTCCATGTTGATTTTGCAATCCTGTACGCTGGTCTTGGAAATAAAGACAAGGTATTCTTCTATTTGGACAAAGCATTCGATGCAAATGTTGGGGCCTTATTTTTCAATAATCACCCAATGTGGGAGGAGTATTATAAGGATGAGCGTTTTAAAAAGCTCTGGAAGAAGTATGTAGAATAGCTACTCCTACCTCAAAATTTCAAACTCATTACGATCCCTTTATACTCATTTATGAATGGTACAATAGCCATTTCCCTATCTTTTGTTTTGTGTAAATGGGGGATCAATATTCCTGTGGCTGCTCCCGCTACCAAACCTGTAAGGATATCAGTTAGAAAGTGTTTCCCTGCTTTGTATCTATAGAAACCGACTGCAGTGGGAGGCAGAAGGGCTAACCCATAGATAAGTAATTTATTACGCCCGTTTAGATGGTAATCGGAATACACTTTGGCCATAAAAAAAGAGGCCGCTGCTGTAGAAGCAGTATGCCCACTGTAAAAAGAATTCGTAGCTCCCTTTTCAAGTTTTTTTTCCAAGGGCTCTTCGAGATTGTATACAAATGGCCTGATCCGGTTGGTGAGTAAACTTGCCCCACACAAATAGGTACTCGTAGTAACGAATTCAGCTTGTATATAAAGAAGTAGAATTTGATGGTAATCAGAGCGTATTTCTCGATCAAAAGCCAGAAAGAAAGGTAAAGTAATGGTCGCTTTCATGATATAATCAGATATATCATGGGCAGTACTGGCGAAAGCAGGATCCTGAAAGGCAGCACTTCTATCGATCCAGGGGATGTGATCACTATTTAGCGAATTTATGGTTGCCTCACTAAGTACTGGCTTTTCATTAACCGCATTCAATCCAAAGTAAGTTGCCGCGCCACCTATTGCAGTAATGGAAATATCCACCCAAATATTGATCTTGTAAATTGGTCTGGAAGAAGTTGAGTCTTTCGCAGAACTGCTGGAAAGAAAAGTTAAGAATATAATAAGGGCATAATATTTTCTCATCAGGAGTCCAAATTACTACATATTTATTGACAATGTAAATTTGTACGATTATATGTTTTATGCTATTTTTGGGAGTTGTGAATACGGATAATGATTATTTAACGATGAAATGTGCTACCGAAAATGGATGAGAAGGTTCAATTGATAGATAAAGCAAGAGCATTTGTAAAGGATATCATTAAAGCAAAATTGCCCGCCTCTTACTTGTATCATAATTTCAAACATCTAAAGAATGTTGCCAAATCCGTTCATGTGATTGGAGAGGGAGAAGGTGTAACCAATGATGATCTTGAGATCATTGGAATAGCCGCATGGTTTCATGATATAGGTTATGTGGAAAGTTATGATAATCACGAGGAACGATCCATAGTAATTGCAACCAGTTTTTTGTCTGAACAGGGGTATGATAAAGAGAAGATCGAGAAAGTGGTTACATGTATTCAGGCCACAAAAATGCCTCAGAATCCTCAGAGTTTATTGGAGGAAATACTATGTGATGCTGACCTGGCTAATTTAGGAAAGAACTCCTATTTTAGTCAAAGTGACCTGATCCGTGTGGAATGGGAAAATGTGTGCGATAAAAGTTTTTCGGATGCAAAATGGCTTGAATACGAGATAGATTTCTTAGAGAAGCATAGTTACCATACCGATTTTGCGAAGAATAAATTTGATGATATCAAGAAAAGTAATATTATTAAGCTCAGAAATAAATTAAAAAAAGTGAAAGACGAAGGAAAGAAATTAGAGAACAAACTGGCGGGTGACAAAGTCCCCAAAAAAACTGAAAATAAAGTAGAAGAGCCCAAACGAGGCATTGAAACTGTTTTCAGGATCACCCTTCCCAATCATATCAGGCTGAGTGCTATTGCTGATAATAAGGCGAACATCATGCTTAGTATTAATGCGATCGTTCTTTCTATAACGATATCGACATTGGTGCCTGGCTTTGGGGATAACCCCAATTTGATCCTGCCAACCTTCCTACTACTAGGTGTATGTATAGTGGCTATCATTTTTGCCACTTTATCCACAAGGCCTCAAGTTTCTTCAGGGGTATTTACCAGGGAGGATATTATTAATAAGCGCTCAAATTTGCTGTTCTTTGGTAATTTTCATGGAATGGACAAAGATGAGTACCTCTGGGGAATGAAAGAGATGCTAAAGGACAAAGACTATTTATACGATTCAATGATCAAGGACCTCTTTTATCTCGGGAAGGTATTAGCGCGCAAGTATAAATACCTTAGGATGTGTTACAATGTATTTATGTATGGGATCATAATAACTGTCCTTACCTTTGGAATTATGTTCTTTATGAATGCTTAATCATAGGAAATAAAAGTCAGGGAGCGAATCACTTGCTTTCAATATAAATTTTAATGGCTTGCTGCGCCTCCTTTACCGACTTTTTGATAGAAGGTCTGATAAAAATTCCCAACACCCTTCCAAGGAGCCCAATATTTGAATAATGCACTTCAGAGGTCAACTGAGATTGCCCGTTTCCCCGGTGTTCTATCACTGAGTAAAAGGTCATCCCTTTTAGAAAAAAGTTGTTCGTTAATGCTTCAGCAAATTCTGCCCGTTCATCAGAGACCTTATTGTCTGTAACTTTAAAATCCAGTGATTGCTTTGGAGTGATGCACTTATGAGAAGAGCCAACTCTTTGGATCACCGCTTCGTCATACACAGTTTTTACATTACCATTCGATAAATGGGTTTTTAAGGCAACATCGGAAACAACACTGTGGATCTTCTTTACGGAACCATTGATGAGTATTTTGTTGGATACTGGATTTTTGCTTTTTTTGAATAATTCTCTTTTTGGGGGCTCTCCAACTTCTGAATGTAAGGCGGAAAGTAAGTAGAAGGAATAATCGATCTTGCCAATACCTTCATATTCATTGGCCCCATTCTTCCAGGAAACCCAATTTTGATTTGAGTTTACTGATTTATCAGGATGTGCTTGAAAATAATTGTTAGTGATAAGCACATATTCATCGCTTGAAATATCATTTTTCAACACTTTATGAGCTAAAACCACATCAGCACCCATCAATTTTTTTTGATCACCGATCTCTATATTCGCAGCATGGCCATAGTGAATGATGAACTTTACGGATAATTCATTTGCTGAGGAACAAGCACCACATTGGCAAATGCGATCCCTTTCATATAGCCTTAAATGCTCATGAAATTTGATAAATGTTCTTTTGCTCTGGGCGGCAATTTGCTTTAAAGTAGGTGCTTCACCCATTTTATAAAAGAGCACAGCATCACCTTCGATCTCAGATATTGAGAGATTCATCTCATCAGAGTCTATTATAATATTTAACAGCTCAGAGATGATGTGCTTACTGTGCAACAGCTCTGTTTCATTTACAAATTTCGTAAACCCACTTATATCAGGGATAAA
Organism: uncultured Chitinophagales bacterium; assembly: GCA_964572485.1. Lineage (GTDB taxonomy): Bacteria > Bacteroidota > Bacteroidia > Chitinophagales > CAZNGA01 > CAZNGA01. Next base: position 16,323 of record CAZNGA010000016.1, on the reverse strand, counting down.
GAAAAATGCAGGGCTGATCTTTTCATTGGTTGTTAATTCCAAAAGAAGCGGTTTTATTTATTGATAAAATGGTTGAAAAAATACTATCTTTAAAATTAAAGTATTATTAGTAATGCATATAATTGCTGATTAGTTCAATTAAAGATAGGAATTGTATAATTAGTTTAGAAACCTATGAAAACACTTTACTTGTTAAGGCACGCAAAATCAAGCTGGAAATACAGAGATTTGACCGATTTTGAGAGGCCTCTAAATAAAAGGGGACGAAGAGATGCACCTTTGATGGGGCAGTTGATGAAGAAAAAGGGGATACTGCCTGAAGTTATTTTGTCTAGCCCTGCTACACGTGCCATTAATACAGCAAGACTTTTCGCGAAGGAAGCCGGTTTTGAGAGCGCAGATATTATAGCTAAAAAAGAGATTTATGGGGCGAGTCCCGATGATCTTATTGAGATGATCCGTTCTACAGATGATACCCACAATAGTGCCATGGTGGTAGGCCATAATCCAACCCTTACATACACAGCTGAAATGTTGAGCAAATATGATATCGACAATATTCCAACCTCTGCCATCTTTTGTGTACAATTTATTGTTGATTCCTGGCAGAAGGTTGAAGCCGGCAATGGAATCTTTGTTTTTTTCGAATACCCAAAAAAATATGTTAGAGGATAACCAGGAGATATTGATTGAGGATAAGGAGATCCTTTATGTTAATAGAGATATTAGCTGGCTCTCCTTTAATTATAGGGTGCTTCAGGAAGCAAAGGACCCTAGCGTCCCCCTTTACGAGAGAATCAAATTTCTGGCGATATATTCTTCTAACCTTGACGAATATTTTAGCGTTAGGGTGGCCTCTCTTAGGAATTTGATGCGATTGAAATTGAAGACACTGAGAAAACTATCTTTTGACCCTGAGATCCTTCTGCAAAGGATATTGAGAATTGTTGACCGGCAACAGACAGAATTTGGTACTATATATAATGAGCAGATCATTCCTGATCTGGAGAAGGAAAATATTTTTCTGATCTCCGGTGAGCAGTTGGGTAAGGAGCAAGTTGCTTTTGTAGAAAAGTACTTTAAGGAAGAGGTGGTTGATTTACTCACCATGCATATGATCAATGAAGAGGAGGAGCCTCCTTTCCTGATCAACAAACAACTTTACTTTACAGTGGATCTGATCCCAAGATCTTCTAACAATAACAACTCACCAACGATCAATGATTGCGCCCTCGTTGAAATTCCTACCAATAGTTTACCCAGGTTCCTGGTACTTCCTGAAGTAGAGAATAGGCAATATGTCATTTTTCTGGATGATATCATCAGATGCTGCATCCACAAATTATTCCCCAACCATCAGATCAATGGGTGCTATACCATCAAAGTGTCCAGAGATGCAGACTTGTATTTGGGAGATGAATTTAGTGGTAACCTGATCGATAAGATCAGAAAAAGTCTGCAACAAAGAAAGACAGGGGTGCCCTCCCGGTTTTTGTACGACGGAAATTTACCTAAGCCCCTCCTCAAAAGAATACGCAAATACTTTGATGTCAAAAAGGAAGACCTTGTTGCAGGAGGCGTATATCATAATTACAAGGACTTTTTTGGTTTTCCGAATCCCGGAAGAGATGAATTATTCTATTCACCACTCACACCTCTTGTGCATAAAGATCTGGATAAGGGAAGTTCACTCATTAAGGGAATTGCTAAAAAGGATGTACTTCTTCATTTTCCCTATCAATCCTATGATTATATAGTGAGATTGTTGGAGGAAGCTGCTAATGACATCAATGTGCAGGCCATTAAAATAAGTATATATAGGGTCGCTGATGACTCTAAAATCGCCAGAGCGTTAATTAAAGCTGCCGAGAATGGAAAAACGGTTACCGCTTTTGTAGAGTTAAAAGCTCGATTTGATGAAGAGGCGAACCTCTATCTGGGAGATGAACTCACCAAATCAGGTGTTAATGTATTATATAGCTTTCCAAATCTAAAAGTACACTCTAAATTGTTGCTGATCTCAAGGGTGGAGCGCGGTAAAATTAGAAATTACTCTTACCTGGGAACAGGAAATTTCAATGAGAAAACGGCCAAATTATATTGCGATTTTGGCCTCCTCACTTGTGATAAACGTTTGACCGATGAAGTGGCTTCCGTATTTAACTTCCTTGGCGATAGTAGTGCTCAGCCGAACTATGCGCATTTACTGGTGGCTCCCTTGACATTGAGAAGTAAGTTCATTCAACTTATTGACCGGGAAATAGAACACGCAAAAGCAGGGAATAAGGCTTCTATGATCTTAAAGATGAATAGTCTCGAGGATCGGAAGATGATAAAAAAACTATATGAGGCAAGCAATGCAGGTGTCAAAATTAAGTTGATCATCAGAGGGATCTGTTGCTTAAAACCCAAATACCAAGGACTTAGCGACAATATTAGAATATTTAGCATCGTCGATCGTTTTTTGGAACACGCCCGGGTTTTTGTTTTTCATAATAATGGTGACGAGCAGATCTACGTTGGATCTGCAGACTGGATGAGGCGAAACCTGAGCAGGAGAGTTGAAGTGGTCTTTCCAATTTATAACAAGGCAGTAAAAAAAGAGTTGAGATATGTGCTAAAACTTCAACTTACCGATAATGTAAAATCAAGGAAGATCAATAAAAGGCAAAATAATCCTTACAAAAAATCTATTTCCAGAAAGAAGGTCAGGGCGCAGATGGATACCTATAATTATCTTAAGAAAAGGACTCTAAATAAATGAAGAGTTTCAACAAAAAATGATGTGGCCAAGAAAGAGCAACCTTATAGCAAACCAAAGCCTCCGATACTTTCCGAAGAGAAGTGATCAGGATAAAGAAAAGATATTGAATTCAGCGAATATATCTTTGAATCCTTGAATAAAGAATATGGAATTAGTTTACACCTTTAATTGTTATACCTACCAACAATAAACAGATTTGCGGCATAATATTTGCACCGATCAAATGAAACAAAATTGAGCAGTAGAATATGAGAAGTAAAGTAGGTATTTTTTTGATAGCACAATTGTTGTCCCTGGAAGCTATTGGACAAACAGGAGCAGAGCTTTGCGACGATACATTATTTTGCCAGCCTTTTCTCGAAGGGATGGCACGCCCTAAAGGAGTGATTTTTCAATATGAGAGCATATTGAATTTTGAGGTATCACCAAAATCAAATACTGCCACTAGTATTTCCTCAAATGGGAAGGCGAATAAAAATCGCAGAATAGATTTCAAAATGAAATTGCCGATACTAAATCATCCGGGATTTAAACTGGTAGGTGGATTTAATTATGTTCACGAGGAGTTCAGATTTAATGATAATGTAACTTCTGAGAATTCATTGAGCTTTAACCTTGAAGATAAGCACATGAAAAGTTTTGGCGTCTCACTCTATGGCTTGAAGCCTTTTAAAGGTAGATCTTTCTTAGTTATTAGATTTGGTGCCTCTCAAAATGGTGATTTCTCTCATTCTTACGATTTTACAGATTACCTAAAATTCTCCTTTACTCCACTATATGGATGGAAGATAAATTCAAAACTGATGCTTGGTGTTGGAGCAGGCTATTCAAGTACTTTTGGCAATTCCAGCTTTTACCCAATTCTACTCTACAATCAAACATTCAATGATTTTTGGGGTATAGAGTCCATAGTGCCTGGAAGAATAAGATTCAGGTTTAACTTCAGTGAGAAAACAATACTTTATGCAGGCGCTGAGGCTACCGATAAGAGTTATAAGATTCAGTTCTATGATGTTTCGTCAGTAGCTCTTAAGGATCTTTATCTGAGAAAATCAGATGTGCGCTATCAGTTAAATCTGGATAGAGAGATCCATGACTGGCTGTGGTTTGGAGTTACAGTTGGAATGCGAGAGAGTTTGGGCTTTTCCATTTCAGAGTCCAATAGTTTTAGTAGCGGAGAAGTGGTTAATGCTGAGTTAGGCCAGGCCTTCTTTTTTAATTTGAACCTCTTTATAGTGCCTCCCAAAAAATGGCACAAGAAGAAAAAGAAGTGATACTACTAGAATAGAAATCCAAAGTTCACACCCATTAACTTATCTTCTTCCGAGATCGAATAAGTGCCTTTAATAACAAGACGTTCAAATGGGCTGATCCATAAGCCGCCACCATAACCATGATGAATTTTATCAGATGTTTCATGATCTACCCATACTCTACCATGGTCAGCAAAAGCAAGCACTCCAAATTGTCCCGGGAATAGATACATCTGAAAATTGAAAAGCTTAATACGGGCTTCTGTGTTTAAATAAGCGGAACTCCTTCCAGAAAATCGATTTCCTCTGAATCCACGTAAATTGGTGTTCTCTTTGATAGAACTGTGTCCTCCTAAGTAGTTAGCATTAAGGAATTCGAAATCACCGATGATGGTAGCACCACCCAGTCGCGTGGCAATAATTGTAGGAAAAGGGATATTTATTGTAAAATAAAATGTGAACTCTGATTCAAGATTCCAATAATTATGTGTTGTATTATTAATGTCATAAAACAAACCACCTTGGATCAGACATTCAGTTCCCCTTGTCTTTATCAGCACCTCCTCAGTATTATCAATATGATATTGCATCGTTACTCCCGCTTCTTCCGTGGATTCAAAAGTGGAAGCAGGTGCATTTAAATGTGGACTTGAAATAAATCTACCGGGGTAACTTTCAATTTTGAAATACTCATATTCTACCCCTAAAACAAATTGTTGGTGTGTTCCTATCATTTTGTTTATGGAAGGGTGAAAGATGATATGATCAAACCTTACTTTGTGAAAATTGCTATTATAGTCTAAGTTAAAATTATCCTTTGGCTCTCCTATATAATTTGGAGTTTCATTTCCCATGCCAAAGTAGTTTGCAGAATAGAAAGGGACGAGCATCTTAGAATCAATGTGCAGATCCCATTTTTTAATGAAATGAGTGAAGATCCCATGATATTTGAAGTTGTATGATGCGGTGGCCATTGAAAAGTTCCCAATGATCTTATGGGAGGTAGCAAATGGTTCTTTCCTAAAACCATAATTTCTTGCAAGAACTCCTCCACCAAGGTAGATCCCATCATCTACATTATACCCAAAATAAACAAGCGGGCCCAGAAAATTATATTCAAAGGATTTTCGGTTATAGTCATGGACACTTTTATCATCTGAAGTAAAATTCCTGGCTTCCTTATCTAATTTGATCTCATTGCCTTTCCTGGTATCATATATTTTAGTGTGCTTCCTCAATCCCTTTACATGTGATTTGTCAACGATCTTATCATCTCCTTTACCACCGATCACCCGTATTATGATGCCATCTTTAGCCTTCCCTGATATATTGAATTCATCCTTCCCATCAAGTCCATATAGGTTGATCTCTTTAGTCTCATCTGTTTTGAAGGTCCTTTCAAAGACCTTATCTCTCTTTTTCCCTTTATCTGACAGGTCATAGATGGTCAGAGATGTTTCTTCATCATTCAGCCTCTTTACCTCGAAGTACTCCTTTTGATCACTTCCAACAATGTCAACCTGCCTGGCAAGTATCAGGTAGTACTCCTCTGCCCAGATCTTCAAATTGTCTCTTCTTGATTTTAGTTTGGCAATGATCTCTTCCCCATTTATAGCAAAGATCTTTGGAGGCATCTTTTTGATCGCTTCTTCGATCACCTCGTCTGTCAATCGCTCTTGCATTTTCTTTGCGATGCGCTTCCAATCCTTTAAGCTGAGTTCAGTCAAAAAGCTCCTGTCCACATGCCTCCCATTAAAATTCATCCCGATCAGATCCCTGATGTCATAGTCGAATTTTTGCAGTTTCCTAACAGCCCACTTCCTGTTGGCGAGCCACGGAATTATCCCGTCAAATTTAAAGTATACCTGGTCGCGATCCCTGGGAATAGGTTTGAAGAGGTAATAGCCTTTTTTCTTGAACTCTGCCCACCGCCATTGATCTTCGTGACGGTCCCAATCGTTGAGGAACATATCAAGCAATCGTGCCTTTGCCATCTCTTTGCTGTCTACTTTATTATGATTGTTCTTCCTCAGTTTTTGTAATACCTCAGCAGTATTGATCGCATTTTTGGTCTTGCCAAAGCTCTTTTTATCAGACTGATCCCCTGCAGGTCGCTCTTCAAAGAGTGCCAGCATCCCCCCAAATTCATCTTTATATTCCTGTAATCTATCATCAGTGGGGATATACACAACTTCAGGGTTGGTATGATAAACACCAACTGCTTCTGCAAATGTGGGCACGGTGATAGCTCCATAGGGATGAGAGGCTGAGATCTGATCCTGCATGATATTCACGGCGAATGTTTTCCTAAGGATCTTTGGTAGCGCCTTTGAAGGATCTTTTTGAATGGACCGGAACACGTATTGCTTCCCGTCAGCGCCTTTCAACCTTAATGATTTGGTTTGCATGCCTCCTCCTTTCTTAATAGGCGTCAAACCACCTACTCTTTTTGAAAGGTTGATCACCTTCACTTCCACAGGGATTTGCCACGCTTCGCGATAATGTCTGCCAAGAAATAGTTTTTTCATCCCCCCAGCTTTGTAAATGTCTCCGGCAATTACAGTTTTTGTGAGCGGGATAGGATCTTCTGTTTTTGACTCGACGATCTTCTCTGGAACAAGATCTTGAGCATCGATCTGTTGCCTGTACACAGGATTACCAGAGCCGGGTTCCAGTACTTCCATCCAAACCGCTCCATTTTCATAATAGGTGAGTTTGAAGAAACCAACTGCTGAATGTGTGAATGAAGCTTTATACCCTGATGTAGTGAAATCTCCCTTACTTCCTGAACCACTAATGATATGATACTGTCCCCCTTTTTTGAAATATTGTAGAGAGTGCTCATGGCCAGCAGCATAAATAAGCCCCTTTTTCTCTCCAAATGCATTTAATATCCCTTTTTTGAGATTCTTATATACGGGATGAGAAATATCCTGTATGTTCCCTAAATATTTTCTGTAAATAGGATAAATGGAGCCGAGAATAGGGAGTGGGATAAATAGGGAGTGTTTTGCCGCAGTAAGAGGAAATAAGTGGTCTTTCAGAGAAAAATGCCCACCATGGTTCCCATTACTGTAAATAGGATGATGGGAGGCGACTACTATTTTTCTATGGCTATTGCGCTTTATGGCATCTTCCAATTGGATCAGGAAGTCCACTTTTCCTGATACGGTACAACCATCGATCTCGCCATAGGGCTTTTCCCATTTATGGAGCCACCACTGAGTATCAAATAGTATAAGCACAATATCCTTGCTAATTTCGATCTCATTCGGCCCGGGACAGCCGCCACCAGGAAAGAAAACATCGTCTCTCTCCAAATAGGATTCAATGTATTCCTCCTGCCTTATAATGTAGGTAAGGCCATTTTTCCTCCCCTTTTCCCAGTCATGATTCCCCGGAACAAAGAAAATATTTCCTTGATAATTTCTTAATATATCGAGTTGTTGGTTTGCCCTCCTCTCTGCCTGTTTTCGATTTTTATGGTCAATATCGGGAAGCCCAAATCGATAGATATTATCACCGAGAAAGACAATAGAGCTGTTTGCCCCTGCCTGAAGAAGTTCATCATGGAGTAATTGCAACACCGCAGTCATCGAGTCAGAAGATTTGTTACCTGCATCGCCAATCAAATAAATGGTGTGGTCGATCTTTACATTGGCATCCGGAGCTTTTTGTTGCCACCCGGCAGAACTTTTACTGTAATAGGGCTTCAAAGTGTTACAACTATATGATAGGAGGATAATTATGCAGGCCGACAGGAGGGGTATTTTATTTCTCATCTATATTATATGTGAACTTTAGCAAATTAGGTTTTCCACCTTTAAATTCATTGGAAATGTAAATATCGCCATTTTCAGAAAAGGTAATACCTTCAGGTTGCTTGAAAATTGTTGGATCTAGTTTATAAATATGTTGTATTTGACCTTCAGAACTTAACACAACCATTAATTTTCCCACTGAAGATATAATATAGATCTCTCCTGAGAGGGGATGAATAGAAATGCCGGAAGGCTGGAAGGTGATATTCTTTCCGGGCTGAAAGAACTCCAGCACCCTTTGATATACTTTTGCTACAACACCTCTTACAAGAAACTCTTCCACTGCTTCAACATCGATAACATACACAGGCTTTTTCTTGAGCTTCTTTTTATCTAGATCGAATCCATATACCGTTTTAGCCCCTTTTAGTGATTTCCCCTTTCCGGGAACCCCCTTACATGCGATCAAGAGTCGATGGTGTACTGGGTCATAACCCAGCCCCTCTGCATTATTACTGGTTTGCAGAAAAGTATTGTATTTCTTCACCTCTTGCTTCTTATTGCCAAATTTCTTTACAATATAGATATCACCATTGCTTCTAAGAACGTATGCCGTCTTCTTCACAATTTCAATCCCTTCATAATCTCTGTCTTTGGCAAAATCGATCTTTTTGGTCAGTTTCCCCTTTTTGATGTCAAATACATAAATATTCCCTTTTTCATCTTCGATACAGCCGATCTTGTAATTGCTTATATAAGTGAGCCCTGAGATCTCATTTAATTTGCCCGGCAAGTTGTACTTTTTGGCAGGATGCCCAAGGTTATAATGATGACCTTCTTCATCATTAGCATTTACTACAACATTATTACTTTTCGTGGCTTTTGAGATGTATAGAACCAATACCGTTGATAGGCACACCAATAGGGTTAAAAAGGTAGATCTTTTCATGAATAATTCTAAAGATACTTATTTTCATAGAGGAATGTCATGGATCGTAGAGTTTTGTATATTTCTAATGTTCCTGGTTCGTTTCAGGAAAAAATAGTTAAATTGTTTCTTTAAATTGAAATTATGGTAAGAAATGGGGTATTTATTTTGATGTTGGTGCTCGGTCAACTCGAGTTTTGCTTTGGCCAGACACCCTGGCAGATCGGTTTCACAGAATTCACCAGGGCTGGTAGTTCTATGATGTGGCAGGCAAGTTTTAAACCTTACGTTGAAACCAAGTCATCACAACCCAATAGATCTTCTTTGGAGGTTGTGATCGCATATGACAGTTCTAAAATTGCGACACCAAAAGAGCATGAGTATGCTGACAAGGTGGCCTCCTTTTCCATGAAACTTCCCAATAATAATTTAGCGATCCTTACCCATTGGCAAAATGTAAATATGCCCATTGAGGCTATTGCAAGCCCTCAGGTTCGAACACAACATATTTTTATTCTCCAAATTGGCAGCAAACTACTTATTAGACAGGAGTATATAAAGGTGCAATACGAAACGGAATTAGATATTACCAAAGAGGATGATTCTGATATCCCTTCCAACGAATTTGACACCTTAATATCTGCTTTGGAATCAGGGGATAGAAAAACCATAATAGGGTCAGTCATTGTAAAGTTGGCGAATTGGCTCGTATCTACTAAAGGCCCTATTGGGCCTGAAAAAGTGAAGATTATTCTTACCTCTTGTAGAGCATCATTGGGAGGGGAGCTAATGGATGTTTCAATAGAAAGATTCGGGGATAACAAAAAACTAATGAAGATCGCTGCATCTTCAGAAGATGAGTTCACACTATTCCCTAGTTTTCAAATCAAGTCAGTCATCCCATATTATCACAAGATAGAAGAGCAAACTGGTCCGTTACCCTCCTTTGCTTTTACAAAATTATCAAGAGAAGATGGTTCCATTCGACTTTTTGGAGCGCCGACAGAGACAGTGGGGGAGTTCCAATTTGGTCCTTTGTCTATGCGGAATATGAGAAGAATGGAATTGGAAGCATCTTATCCATTTGAACCGATAGCAAAAGAACCCAGCACCTCTTGTTTGATCCTTTTCAGGACGGGCAGGGCCATTGAAAGCTATCTGGACCGGCATAAATTGCCACCACCACCCCAGATACCAAAGGACCTTGCCATAACCGGAGTTATACCCACTGTAGTAGCACATGCATCAGGCGCTGTTAATCCGGATATAGGCATATTGAGCTTTTTGGATGCGCATCATATCATTGATCTTTATGCTTTTGGAAAAGACTACCTAAAAGATTATCCTGAGCTACTTCAAATTGTGGAGCGGACATTTTTCACAGCACTGGAAAATAGAAGGTGGAAGAGATATAATTACAACCCATCTCTCATCTCTGATGATTGGTGGTCAGGATATGATGCATTGGTAACATTAAGGCATCCTTTGTTAGCGGAGAGTCTGGCAAAAAAGATAATTGCTGAGTTTGAACCAAGAATCAACCTCTCTTCGGCAAAAGTTTCTGACGAGTGGATATTGGATGAGACATCATTCTGTCCCCATGCGATTGCAGCAGCAGCTTTTGTTAGAGCCGATCCTGTAAGATATACCAAGTTGATCCATAATTCGGTTCAGCATATTTATAAAGTGCATACCATATCGGCTGCTGAAACACTTTCCCTCTCCTCCATTATTGAAGCCGGACAAGGATTGAAGCTGGTTGCGGATTCTGCCATCAATAAGAAAGATAGGAAGCTTGCGAGAATTATGGTGCAAGCTTTGCGGGAAGAGGCATTTAAAAGATTTATCAGGGATCAGGAGACACTGGATCTGGGGCAGAAGATCCAAATTGCCCACCTGATCTCCACAAAGTGGAGACCTTACTTAAACATACCCTTCGAAATACTTTCTTTGGAAAAACCATCTGATGTTCCCCCTGAACAAAGGATGGCACCTGGGACTTTTGGGCGAGACATCACTGCAGAAGTCCTTGAAGAATCAAGATTGAAGTACGATGCTGCGTTGCAAAGAGCCATCAGTGAATTAGCCAAATCTGATATGTCCAAAGAGGAGAAGGTCGTATGGGCCAAAGATTTCCTGGCAAGGTGGTACCAGCATCTATTCAGGGAGCACAAAGGTGGTTACCTGCAACCTTATGAAGAAGGTCTTCAGGATGACCTGGAACGAGTATTACAGGAGATCAACAAAGAATAGCAGTCGGCCAGCTATTTGAATTTCCTTCTTTTCTTCTTCTTCTCTTCTTCCTCTCTTTTCAATTCATGGAAGGGGAATTTAGATGGAGTGGGAATATGGTTCGATCAAGACGATTGTTCGGCAAATTAATTCCCACCTTTTTCAAAGTCGTATTTTAAAATGAATTGGCTATTTGGGTCCTCCTCATATAGCCCAAGTGAAGGGGAGAAGGTGTACACTTTTATCCTCTTTTTCTCAGGTAAGAACACCAATATGCGCATCCACCCGTTGCCGCCATTTTCCCTGAATTGGTAGTCAGCAAGGAGGGTATGGATGAAATTCCCAGCAAATGCATCTGTCCTTCTCGATTCATTAGAGAAATGACCACACAGCATCAGAAAAAGATTGGGATTTGATCTGAGTCGCTCATAGATGGCGTATCCCTGGCGGCCGAAACTGCGATTTGGATTTAGTAGATAATGAGACATAATGATCCCTTGTCTATTGGTATTTGCTTTTAGCAAACTATCTGCCCACATAATAACATCCGGATTACCAGTAAGGTCATATTCCATGCTTATGGCTAAATAATCAAAGCTACCTGAGCTGAAGAGCAGAAAGTGATTATCATTATTTTTGCCATAATGGCCTCCATAATAACCTCTCCCTGCAAACCTCTCCTCACCGAAAACCTGGTTATAGAATTTTGTGGTACCATTTGGATCCCCATGGGGCCATTGATCATGGTTGCCTATGCTGATGCTGAAAGGGATGCCATCTTTGAGATGAGTGGTTTTAGGATCCTCCAACAATGAAAAAGCAGAATCAGCACGTTTATATTCTATGTCCAATCCAATTCGATCCCCATTTTCAGTGCAGTCACCCAACTGAAATACTGCCACTATATTCAATGAATCTCTATATTTTACGATCCACTCTGTTTGAGCAATTAGTTGTGCGGTGGTGGCGTTAAAATAGTTCCCGGTGTAATATTGTATGTCGGGCATTACTATTATGGTGAATTTTTTTTTGGTGTTATTTTTTTGAGCGTGTAAATTGCTCATCAGAAGAAAACAGAATAGGGGGGCGATAATAAATTTCAGCAAAAAAAGTAAGTATCTCGTCTCTTTCTCAACCATGGTGCAACTAATATAGTATCTTGGTTGTTAAAAAGAGAATTAATCTTTATTCAAAGAAGAAGTATTGTACAAGAAAATTATAATTATAAGCATTTGCTGCTTGCTGATCGGGATCTTGTTAGTATCCGGTTGCATGGGTTTTAGGACCAATGATGTCAAAACAAAGCAATATTTCGATAAAAAAGGGGTCCCTGTAAAGATCCATCATGAAGTGATCAATGGAAAGAAGGTCAGATATATTGAAACTCTTCAAATAGAGGGAGACACCCTTCCCATCGTATTTTTTGTGCATGGGAGCCCAGGGTCTTCAGACAATTTTTTTGAATTTATGTCCGATAGCTTTTTGCTGGAGAGGTCCAGGATGATATCGGTAGACAGGTTAGGGTATGGGTATTCAGAGTATGGACACCCTGAAACCTCTATCCCTGTACAGGTGGCTGTGATAAGGTCAATATTGGATAAGTACACAAGTCGTCAGGTCATTTTAGTGGGACACTCCTATGGTGGGCCCATCATTGCAAGGTTTGCAATGGACCATCCCGGGATGGTCAATGGGATCCTATTATTGGCACCGGCGATCGACCCGGATGGCGAGAAGATCTTTTGGTTCTCCTATTTTGCCAAATGGAAAATCACCCGCTGGATGCTATCAGGTTCATTGAAGGTGGCCGGAGATGAAAAGTTCTCTCATGAGGAAGAACTTAGAAAAATGGAATCAGGATGGTCAAAAATAGATATTCCGGTGGTGCACCTCCATGGAGAGAAAGATAACCTGGTCCCATATCGTAATGTTGAGTTTAGTAGAAAGGTAATAGCCGATTCATACCTTAAGGTTGTCTCAATTCCCAAAGCAAACCATTTTTTCCTATGGAGTCAACCCACATTGGTGGTCAATGAGATCAGGGAATTGCTAAAGTGATGGTGGAGTTACTCTTTGACCAACTTTTCTTTAAATGATCTTTTGAATTGTGCGAGCTTGGGCGTGATAACAGTAGTACAATAGGGCTGTGTCGAATTGCGGGAATAATAATCTTTATGGTTGGTCTCTGCAGGATAGAAGTCTGTTAGTGGCATTATTTCAGTAACTATTGGCCCATCAAATATAGCAGATTGTTGCATCGCTTCTTTTGACCTTTCAGCAGCCATTTTTTGCTCTGAATCAAAGTAGAATATGGCCGATCTGTATTGTGTGCCTTCATCACCTCCCTGTCTGTTCATGGTAGTTGGATCATGAATTGACCAAAATATCTCCAGCAGCTCATCAAAGGTGATCTTATCAGGATCGAAAGTGAACTGGCAAACCTCAGCATGGCCTGTGGTACCTTTGCAAACGTCTTCGTAGGTAGGGTCAGCAGTTTCTCCTCCCGAAAAGCCGGGCATCACAGATCCGACACCTCGTATCTCTTTTAGGATGGCTTCAACACACCAAAAACATCCTGCACCGAAAGTAGCTATATCCATTTGTTGTTATCGTCAATAATTGAATACTAAAGTAAGTTATAATCCGCAATTAATTATGACTACCTAATCATTTCGAGGCCAATATAGCTAGGCCAACTCAAATTGTAGATATTATTCATTATATTTAGTAGTCTGTAAAATTGGGCTATATATGGATTCGAAGCGTTTTATTCTCTTCATTGGCTTGATTTCAACGTTTTTTGCAAGCTACCCTCAAGTACTCCCTGCCGGAAGAGGTGCAGATTGGAGCCGGGCAGGTAATAATGAAGTACTGCCGATATACAGTACTGTAATTGACATTACAGATTGGGGAGCATTGGGTGATGGGATAACAGTGAATGATTCTGCTTTTACAAAGGCACTGGTCACCCTCGATACAAATCCCACTATCATCTATTTCCCAGCGGGCATCTATCTCTTCACACAACCTCTACTGCTTAAGGAAGACCTGATCATCAGAGGAGCTTCCGCTGACTCGACAATTTTGCGATTTGACCTCCCAATGGAAATGGACCTGCTCATCGCTGAAGGTAGCTCGACAACAGACACTGCACTTGTGCTCTCTCCCCTTAGAAAAGATAGTTCTCAATTTAAGGTCGCCCAAACCACCAATTTTTCTATCGGTGATTTTATTGAGATCTACGAAAATGATTCTTCACTGGTAGTTTCAGATTGGGCGATGAAAACCACAGGGCAAATCTGCCGCATCAGTGATCTCACTGACACCACGATAGTTTTAGCAACTCCTTTGAGACGAAATTATAAAGCAAGTAGAAACCCAACTATTGTTAAGTTGAATATGATATCAAATATCGGTATCGAAGAGTTGAAGATCGAGCGGTTGGATATAAGTGTTGACCATACCTGCAACATCCTTTTCTATTATGCCAATAATTGCTGGGTAAAGTGTATTGAATCTGTGAAGTGCAATTTTGGTCATGTATCCATAAGGAAAAGCTCAAATATCGAGGTCAGGGGCAATTATTTTCACGACGCATTTAGTTATGGTGATGGAGGCAAAGCGTATGGTGTAATTGTGCAGTATGCTTCCGGTGAATGTCTGATCTCGAATAATATTTTCCGCCATCTACGCCATGCGATGCTATTACAGGCAGGAGCCAATGGGAATGTGATCGCCTATAATTATTCGATCGAGCCCTACTGGACAGGAACCATATTCCCGGAAAATGCAGCTGGCGACCTGGTGCTTCACGGAAACTACCCCTATGCAAATTTATTTGAAGGAAATATCGTGCAAAATATTGTTATTGATGATTCTCATGGGAGCAATGGGAAGTACAACACATTTTTCAGGAACAGGGCAGAGCTCTATGGTTTTTTTATGAATAACATGCCACCATCAGATACTCAGAATATCATCGGGAACGAGATCACAAAGAGTTCTTTAGGATTTTATAATATCCAGGGGGCCGGCCATTTTGAATATGGGAATAATTACCTCGGAACCATAGTCCCCTCCGGGACTTCTAATTTGCCTGATTCTACCTATTATATGGATACCATCCCCTCCTATTATCTGAACAAATCTTCATGGCCGCCAATAGGCACGCCAAATTCACTTAAACAATACGTTATTGAAGCCAAGACCCGCTATGGTGAAGGTCGATTTACTTTGTGTTCTCCAATTGATACAGGAGTACCTCCTTATGTAGATCAAGAGCATTTGCAAACCATCACGCTTTTTCCAAATCCTGCACAGGATCATATCTTTGTCGATGTCCGATGGGAAGGAGGTAGTAGAATTGAAGGGATTGAAATCATTGATCTTTATGGTAATATTTCAAATGTAAGTGATGTCTCCAGGGCTGTTGACATATCCCATTTCAGGCCGGGGATCTATTTTGTCAAGATCCAGTTTTCACAAGGTCTTTTTCAAATCAAAAAGCTGATCATATTGAAACCTACCTAATAGCAAAGGTTTTGAAAATGTGGATCAGTATTCAGTACCAAGGTGTGGTTCCCTTATTTCATGCCTATTGTCTGGCCGTTGGCCAGTTTGCTGATCACTTCTTGAGTCCTTTTTTTTCGGGTCTCTTGCTTTTTGGCACTTGCGGCCCAACCCAAATGTTGTTTTTGTTGGGAGGGAGGTAAGCTGTTGAATTTTTTAAAAGCCTTTGGATCTTTCTCTATGGCCTCAAGAATCTCTTTTATTGCCTTTGAATCAGATTCCCAGTGGCCCTTTTTTTTGGCATTATTGATCTTTTCAAATCCATATTTTGTCATTTTCCCTTTCTTGATCATCTTTTGAGCGCGCTTCTTATTGATGAAGGACCATTGGCTGGTTTTCGAGCGGGGGGTGTATTTTTGCATGTATCTTTCGTCATCGATCTTTTTCACGATGCTATCTATCCATCCAAAACAAAGAGACTCTTCTACAGCATCTTCATATGGAATAGAATCCTTGCCGGTGTGTTTTTTAAAATAGATCATCCAGATCTCTTTCTCTGAAAGATGATTTGTCTTTAGCCACTTTCGCCATTCCTTTCTATCAACAGGACATATCGTGTTCGGTTCCATCATGGTCCAAAGATAATGCAATAGCGGGCAATATTAGTGAGTAAGGTTATCTTTTTGTATGGTATTTTTTTGGCCTTCTGATTAGTGCACTTTTTTTAGAATTTGCAATTGCGCTAAATCCCCCTAGCCCCCTTAAAAGGGGGAATAAGAGAGATGGGGAAATGAATATAGTGGGATGATGGTATTCAATAATCAATCCAAAAACTCACGTCATTGCGAGGATCCGCCTCCTGGCGGAGACGAAGCA
>CAZNGA010000015.1:21912-55722 GCA_964572485.1 uncultured Chitinophagales bacterium | reverse complement strand
AAGGACGATGTTGCTTCATCCATAATAAGTATGGGTGGATTCTTCAAAATGGCTCTAGCAATACTTAATCGCTGGCGTTCTCCTCCACTCATCTTTGTTCCACGGTCACCAATAAATGTCTGATAGCCATGTTCCATTTGCATAATAAAACCATGAGCATTTGCAATTTTTGCAGCTTCAATGATCTTCTTCTCATCAACGTTATCCAAACCATAGGCTATGTTATTGAAAACGCTGTCATTAAATAGTATTGACTCCTGAGTAACGATCCCCATTAAAGATCTCAGATCAGTAATTCGATAATCCTTAATATTAATCCCGTCCACCAGTATTTCACCACCTTCAACATCATAGAATCTAGGCATTAGGTCCGCCAACGTCGTTTTACCAGCCCCCGATTGACCTACAAGTGCTACCATCACCCCCTTCTTAATTTTCAGATTAATATTGCTTAAGACATTATCTTTTTCATAGCCAAAAGAAACATTCTTATACTCAATTGCAGTTTTAAACTCTTTCAATGAAACAGGATCTGCCTTTTCCTCTATGGTTACCTTGGCATCTAATACTTCCTCTACTCTTTGGATAGAAGCCACACCTTTCTGAATATGATAGAAGGCAGTAGTGAATGACTTAGCAGGAGGAATAAGCATAGAAAAGATCACGAGAAAAGCAATGAAAGTGGGTGCTTCCAAAGCGCTATCAGGATTGATGACCAACTTACCACCAAACCACAACACAATTACTACCACTGATATCCCCAAAAATTCAGATAATGGAGAAGAGAGGTCACGCCTTTGCAACATATTTGTCATTACCCTGAATAACCCTTGATTCTCCTTTCCAAATTTTCGTTGCTGATATTTTTTACCACTAAATGCTTTTATTATCCTAAGCCCATGTAGCGATTCATCTACAATTGTTATAATTGTTCCCAACTTTTCCTGTACTTTGTCAGATTCTCTTTTCAGACTTTTTCCTATTCTACCAATGATCAATCCCGTAATCGGTAATAAAATAATTACAAATAAAGTGAGTTTGGGGCTGATCAGGATCATAAATGTAAGTGAAAAAAAGATGGCTATCGGTTCCCGAAAAACAGTTTCCAATACGCTCATGATAGACCATTCAATATCCATTACATCAGTGCTCATTCTGGCTATAATATCTCCTTTGCGCTTCTCGGAAAAATATGCCAACGGAAGTACAAGTATCTTCTCATAGAGTTCATTTCGAATATCACGTACTACCCCATTTCGTAGTGGAGCAAGCACATACATGGCAAGATATCGGAATAGATTCTTTAAGAAGAAAATGCATATTACCAGGAAACAGATAAATAGCAGGGCCTCTTCCTGCCCATACAGCTCAATGATATTACTGATCCTGAAATAAAATAGTCCAATCAAATATTCCTTTACGTTATCTATTGATGCTGGATCGGGATAGAGTGGTGGCTTGATTACCCGCTCCTGAAGACCAAAAAGTAACTCTAGAAATGGAATGATCATCAATAGGGAAAATAGAGAGAAAATAACCGTTAATATATTGAAGCCAATATTTAACGTAGCTAGTCCGGCAAATCTCTTTGCTATCTTTAATATGCGAATAAAACTTTTCATAGCTGCCTTACAAAGATATCAATAAGTTTTGTTAATTTTATTTGTAGAGAAGGGCTTTTGCGATTCGTGAATGTAACGTAATTTTTCTCTGAAAATTTTATTCGAAAGCTAATATCTTGCCTGGGATCACCGATGATTTGAAAATTTCACTATGAAAAATAAAAGGCAGCAGCAGTTAAGTAAATTACTGCAACGGGAATTGAGTACGATTCTTCAAAAAGAAGGGTTTAACATGTATGGCAATGCTTTGGTTACCATCATAAATATCAGTTTAACCCAGGATTTTTCGATTGCAAGAGTTTACCTTAGCATCTATAATGTTGAAAATAAGAACCAAGTACTGGATATTGTAACTGATCATAAGCGCGAGCTAAGAAATTTATTGGGAAGGCAGGTCAAAAATCAAGTAAGAAAGATTCCGCAGCTTGAGTTCTATTTAGATGAAACCCTTGATTACGTGTACAAGATGGAAGAACTCTTCAAAGATCTGAAGGAGCCTCCTTCCTCTGATGAAAAGTGATTTTTTCCTTCTTTTTACCGTCCATTATTAAAAAAACTCATGGTACACTTTGCGATGATTTAAAATCTGACGACTTTAGCAAGTTGATAATACATTTGTTTGCATGAACCTGCCATTATATATCGCTCGACGATACCTCTTCTCTAAAAAGGGTACCTCTACAAATGCGATTAACATCCTCTCCGGAATTTCCATTTTTGGCATGTCGGTCGGAACCATTGCCCTGATCACCATCTTGTCAGTCTTCAACGGCTTTGAAGATCTCATACTGTCAATGTACAATTCTTTCAACCCGGACCTCAAGATCATGCCGGTCATCGGAAAGACTTTCATCCCCGATCAAGAGAAGGTCATTACTCTGCAAGGGATGGATGGTATTAATACTATTTCTGAGGTTGTGGAGGAAAATGCATTGTTCAGATACGATGACAACGAAGTGATCGGAACCGTAAAAGGAGTCGATGAAAAATATGCTTCCATCTCAAAAATGGATTCAGCAATAATTGATGGTGCTTTTGTGCTAAAACAGGATAGCATTGACTATACAGTTATTGGAGCAGGGATAGATCTGGGGCTGTCCGTTAATTTGAATAATTTCTTTTCACCCATAAGCATTTATTCTCCGAAAAGAGGTAAGAAGGTTGTCCTTCAGCCGGAGCAAGCATTTAATCATAAGATGGCATATCCTTCAGGAATATTTGCCATACAATTGGAGTTTGATATGAAATATATTTTCGTATCACTGGATTTTGCCCGGGAGTTATTGGATTACACAAAAGAAGTGAGCCATTTGGAGGTGAACATTGACCAAAATGCATCTCTTTCTGTTTTACAAAAAGAGACCAAAAACCTTTTTGGAGAAGAGTTTAAGGTGCTCAACAGACTTCAGCAGGATGAAGAACTATACCGGGTATTAAATAGTGAGAAGTGGATCATTTATTTTATTTTGACCCTTGTTCTTTTAATTGCAGCTTTCAATATGATCGGGTCATTATCCATGTTGATCATGGATAAAGCTCATGATATTGGGATCCTTAAAGCGATGGGCATATCGGCAAGATCAGTAAGAATCATCTTTATGCTAGAAGGATTATTGCAAGTATTTGTAGGGTACATCATTGGGGCAATATTGGCTATTATTATCTGTTGGGCCCAGGTGTACTTCAAGATAATTACAATTGAAGGATCATTCGTCATTGATGCTTATCCTGTCAGCTTACGTTTCATCGATTTTATTCTTGTTTTCTTTACCGTCCTAACCATTGGTTTTCTTGCTTCGTGGTTTCCTGCCAAAAGAGCTGCACAACAAAAATGGTTATTCAAAGAAGAATGACCAGGATAGCCATTCCTATAATTTAGTAAAATCGACTGGCAATACTGAGGTGTCGCCTTATTTATGGTTGCCCAAAGAATTGATAAATACTGTGCTGGTATGCGCAATGGTCTCTTCCAAATCCTTAAATCTGAAACCTGTCTGCTCTTTAATCTTGTTATTATCATAGTAAAAATCAACCATGCCAATGGCTACCGACTCCTCTGTGATGATAGGCTTAACTCCAAAGATCTTGCTTCGAAGGTATTCCAACCTCCAGGCCAATCCCGCCATTACCGGATTTGCTTTTTTAGAAGGTTGCTTTTTGCCCAATTGATCTGCTATCTTTCCAAAGAGTTTTTGGAATTTCCAGTTATCTGAAGAAATGATATAGCGCTCACCTGAAATATCGCATTTCATCAGTTGTATCATACATTTTGCCACATCCTCTACATCAACAAATCCTGTGGTCCCGCTTGTATAGTACTTCAATCCCTTCCATGTCATTGGAAAGAACTTTGCAGTTCCTTTTGACCAATCCCATGGACCCAAAATAACAGATGGGTTTACGATCACTGCGTTGAGCCCCTCTGTAATCCCTCTCCACACTTCGTTCTCACCAAAATACTTGCTTATTGCATAGCTGGAGTTTAATTTATCATCCACCCACTTTGTCTCTTCAGAAATAGATGATTCCTCTTTTGTCCTTCCCAAAGCTGCAATTGAACTTACATGCACCAATTTCTCTATGCCACTTGATAAGCAACAATTCACAAGATGCTCAGTGCCCTTAATATTTATTTCAAACAGATCTTTCCTGTCAGATGGATTAAAAGAGACAACCGCAGCACAATGGTAAACTTGCTTGATATCCTGTAGGGCATCTTCTAATGAAAAGATGTCGAGAAGATCTCCATCTATCCACTCTACTCTATCAGCATAATCTTCTAAGGCAGAAGTATCACTATTTTCCCTCTTCAGCGCCCTGACGCTTTTGCCCGAATCTACCAAAATCTTAATAAGTTGAGAACCCAGGAATCCGGTTCCTCCGGTAACAAGAATCATAATCGTTTTTTCCCTATGAATGTGTCATGCGAGCCCAAATATAATTAATCCTCGAGAATATTTGTGTCTCCCTGGCAGATGACACCACCTATTGTATCTCTTGATGCTCCTGTTACTGAACTAAGGCAATTTACTTCATTGCGGACTCTTAATACACCCATCAAAGCCATTAACAACGCTTCTTTGAAGTCAATGATCTCCTTATCAGGAATTTCAATACTAATTGGAGAATGTTCCTTGATCCGTTCTACTAAAAAAGTGTTCAGCCCGCCCCCCCCGGTAATGAGCAGAGTATCTTTTGCCCCTTTCCCGCCTTCATTGGAATATATCATTTCAATGTCCCTTGCGATCTGGATACCAATGTGTTCACAATAAGTATGTAGCTTATCATCAATACTTATGTTGGAATTATGTAAGATAGGAAGGATCACTTTATTGACCCACCCTTCACTTAATGATTTGGGGTATTCCTTTTCATAGTACCAGGAGTTATTCAACTCTTTGAGCAGCTCATCGTCAATCTGTCCCCCTCTTGCCATATTCCCATCTTTATCATAGTCCATACCTTTTTCTCCGGCAAGGTGATTCAAGATCAAATTCACACCGCAATTATCGAAAGCGATCATACCTCCTTGTTCCTGTTTATAAGATATATTCCCAATACCACCCAGGTTGAGGCAAAATCTATGATCAGGGAAAAGGTACTTGTCAACTATCGGGGCAATCGGAGCACCCTGACCTCCCATTGCAACATCTACCGTTCTGAAATCAAATATAACAGGCAGTTTGCAAATAGCAGCGATGGCATTGCCATCACCAATCTGGCTGGTCAGTCTGTTGGATGGTTGGTGAAAGATGGTCTGGCCATGAGATGCAATAAAATCAACTTTGCCCTGGAGAGACTCCTCTTCAATGAAACTGGCCACCTTCCCGCCCATATAGTGACCATAAAAGGTGTGGGTCTTAATATAGGTATTGGCATTTTGAAGGGCAAGGTTCCCTAATCTCAATTTCCATTTACGGTCATAAGTTGCACACTTTGACTTTAATATCTTGAAGGACCATTTTCCCTTTTTCTCTTCAATATGGCAATAGGCAATATCCAGTCCATCTAAAGAACTGCCGGACATCAAGCCAATTACCTTATAAACAGGCATACAAATAATTTCTCCCACTAATGTTCATAATAAGCACTCAACATCTCACTTTCTGGTAAAAACAGCGCTTATTACAAATATAATAAATTGTCGATTTAAAATCAAGGGGGGGGGACAATAATCTGAAATGGTCATCCTGCCGGCCTTCTTCAATTGCTAAACAACTATAAAATAATTATCCGTCAGCGAAAGAATTAAAATATAAATGAAAATAAGAGAGGATAGCAACACCAGTATTTTACTTTTCTTCCTAAAACCGATGACCCCCAAAGGAATACCAATGACCAAAAGGGTGAGTTTCCAATGAAACCATTCAGCCAAGGAGTGGAAGCCATACAACCAGATCAGATGGGCGCCAGTTACGACAACCAACAGTTCAATGATCATCTCAACGATGAAGGTCTTCTTCTTATAAATTGCCAGTTTCTCAAGATTTCCAGAGATCAATAAAATAGCTTTGGTAAAAAAACTTAATACGAAAAGTGAGGCAAGTAAAATGTGGAAATGTAACATGCTGCAAATATAGTAACTTCCTCTTATCAACTCAACCTTTCCAGAAAAGCTTCCTTCTTTCTCCTTGAAATTTCAATTTTGCTGCCATCCGTCATGACAACAATATCGCCGCCAACCTTTAGATACTTTACCACATGATTTAGATTTACCAAATGAGAATTATGTACCCTGAAAAAATCATAATCTGTAAGTAGTTCTTCAAACTCTTTCAAGGTCTTTGAGACCAATATCTTATTCTCATTGGCCAGAAAAAAACAAGTATAGTTACCATCTGCCTCACATCTGATGATCTTCTTGGTTTCAATAAAAGAAACGCCTTCTGCTGTAGGCAAGGCGATCTTCTTATTGATGCCCTTCAAGTTCTGTAAAAATATTTCAAAGTTCTTATTGGTATCTACAGATGCCAACTTGTTCTTTACCCTATCCACCGCATTTTTCAATTCATCTATATCGATGGGCTTTAACAAATAATCCAGTGCAGCAAATTTTATCGCCTTTATGGCATACTGGTCATACGCCGTGGTAAATATCACTTCGAAATTCACCTCTTCAAAATCTTCCAGCATGTCAAATCCTGTACCATGAGGCATTTGAATATCCAGAAATACAAGATCAGGATTATGGTTTTCAATGATTTCCTTACCATTTTTTGCTGAATTTGCTTCATCAACCACCTCTACATTATTGCAATATTTAGCAAGCATGTTTTTTAAGGTCTCTCTTCCTTTCTTTTCGTCATCAATTATTACTGACTTAATCATGATATTTATTTTCTGTAAATTATCCTTTATTGAAAATACATCAACTGGCAGGGATCATAATGATCACCTTTGTGCCCATTGACTTATTATTCTCGTCAACCAGATCCTTTATCTTTACGTAAGTTTTGTTGTCATAGATATCATTCAATATCTCTAATCTCTCCTTTGTTACAAGCATTCCCACTGATTTATATTCTGTTTTTCTCTCCTTGCGAAGTTCTTTTGCCATTTTCCTACCGATACCATCATCCTCAATAATACATTGAATGGCATTGTCCTTATCCTTAATTGTTAGAGAAATGGTCCCTTTCGATTCTTTGTTCATCAAGCCATGCCAAATAGCATTTTCGATATAGGGTTGAATGATCATCGTTGGGATCTCGGTATTACTAATATCGATACTTTTATCAATGTTGATCTTATAGTCAAATCTGTTTTCAAATCTAAGTGCCTCAAGCTCAAGATAGAATTCAAGTGCTTTTGTCTCATCCTCAATTGAAGTAGTGAACTTCTTAGAACTCTCCAATATCATTCGCATCAGCTTTGCAAATTTTGATAAATATTTATGGGCACTCTCCTGGTCATTTTTAGTTATAAAATGCTGGATCGAATTGAGCGAATTGAAAATAAAATGAGGGTTCATTTGTGCCCGAAGTGCCTTTAATTCTATCTGTGAGATCTTCTTGTGCAACTTTGTCTGTTCATCAGCTCGGCGTTTGATCTGTCGGATTCTTAGAAAATAGAATAATAACAATCCTATGCCAAGGATGTTAATGATAACAGCTTTAAACCACCAAGACTCATAGAATGGGCGGCTAATAATAAATTCAATAGATGCCGGTTCTTTACTCGATATTCCATCTTCATTAATGCCACTTACCAGAAATGTATATCTATTGGGCGTAAGGTATGAATATTGCACACTGCTGATCTCAGTATAGATCCAGCTGGTGTCAATACCCAGCATCTTATATTTATAAGTAACATTCCCCATTTCCTCAGGATTTTCAATGGTAAATCCGATTTTAACATCCCTGATATCATGGTCCAGAATAAAACTACTTTTAACGATCGTATCCCGTCCATTTATCCTAATTCCGGAAATTGAAATACCGGGAGGTGCACTATTCAGTTTTGACTTTTCCTCATTGAGTGCGATCAATCCTTCGCTGGTCATCAACCAAAGCACATCACCCTCCTTATTGATATCATATATCTGAATGTCTGCAAGATCTTCAAATGACGAGCCCAAATGAATTTCAAGCTCATTGGCCCCATGTACCTTTATTTTGGCTATTCCTTTATCCAGTGCAACCCACAAATAATCCTTCTCATCAATAAATAAATTATTGCAAATATCACTGGATAAACCATTTCCTGTGGTCACCTCAATGATATTTCCCTCCTGTATGATGATCAATCCCTTTCCTGCTGTGGCAATACAAACATTGCCTTCTTGCGTCTCTTTGATGGCAGTGATCTTGGCTAACTGCAGACCATTTTCAGCTCCAAAGTCATGAAATGTATGTTCATCATACGTCCATAGCTCATCCCCTTTTGCAATCCAATACACCCCTTTGCTATCCTTATGGACATGCTCCACATTTTCGTTGGCAAAGCTTTCATCTAAAAGCACATCGCTATACTTATAATCCTGAGCATATGCCCTATTAAGCACCATGATGCACACACAAAAGAAAAATCCTAATATGCTTCTTAATTTCATAATAAATTGTAGTCTTTCATTATTGATCTGCCTTTAGGTGCTTCCACCTTTAATTGGCACCCCCAATCAATAATGCTATCACTTCCAAAGATAGAACTTAAAGAGATGTTTGACAAATGAGGGATGGATTGAAAATAGCTCTTCACAAAAATTGCTATATTCGTTTTGGTAAATTTATGAAAACATGAAGAAAACCCTGTTATTGATATTGGCTTGTTGCTTAGTATTTGACATATCGGCACAGGAAACAATTCCTGTAAATGGGGTACACAATAAAACGCCTGAAGTATATGCTTTTACCAACTGTGTAATATATTTGGATTATAGAACCAGCATAACCAATGCAACGCTGGTTATCCGAAAGGGGGTGATCGAAGCTGTTGGCCGGGAAATTAATATCCCTAAAGAAGCGGTCATCTACGATCTTGGCGGCAAGTTCATTTATCCTTCTTTTATTGATATCTATACTGATTACGGGATTAAAAAAGAAGAGAAAGAAAAGAAGGAAAGAAGAAGAACCCCACAAATGCTATCAAATAAAAAGGGTGCCTATTATTGGAATCAAGCCATCATCCCTGAATATGATGCCTACCTGTCTCACAATATAAATGCAAAAGCTGCCAGGGAATTTCGGGCTCTCGGCTTTGGGTGTGTGGTCTCACATAGAAATGATGGGATTGCAAGAGGATCTGGTGTTTTGACTACTCTGGCTGATGAAAAGGAGCACAAGACCATTATCAAAGACAAGGCAGCAGCATTTTACTCTTTTAGCAAGGGCTCTTCGACACAAAATTATCCTAACTCCTTAATGGGCTCGATTGCACTACTCAGGCAAACATATCTGGATGGTCAATGGTACAAAAGAGCCAAGGGAAGTCAAACTTATAATATCTCATTGGAGGCATGGAATCAATTGTTGGATATCCCGCAGATCTTTGAGGTCAGGGATAAGCTATCTATCATGAGGGCCGATAAATTAGGTGATGAATTTAATGTGCAGTACATCTTTAAAGGCAATGGCCATGAATACATGCGCATTCAAGAAATCAAAGCCACCGAGGGATCATTGATCATTCCATTGAACTTCCCATTACCTTATGATGTCACAGATCCATATGATGCTATGCAAGTATCACTAAGTGAAATGAAACACTGGGAAATGGCCCCTGCAAATGCGGCTATGCTTGAAAAAGAAGAGATCACCTTTGCTCTAACAATGGCGGGATTGAAAAACAAAAAGGAGTTCTGGGAAAATCTGAGGAAAGCAATCGCTCATGGGCTAAGTGAAGAGATGGCATTAAAAGCGCTTACACATAATCCGGCAATAATGTTAGGAGTACAGAATAAAGTGGGGTCCATTGCCAAGGGTAAAATTGCCAATTTTTTGATCACCTCAGGTAATATTTTTAAAGAGGGAAATGTGATATACCAGAATTGGGTCAATGGGCACCATTATCAGATCCGTGAACCCGGTATCGCAAGTCTGAATGGTAAATACAACCTGGTCATTGAAAAAATAAGGGGGTATCAATTGTATGTGGGGAGTGCTTTACTTAAACCCTCCGTTCATGTTCAGCTTAAAGATTCTGCAAAAATCAAAGTATCAGCCAAGCTCTTGAATGATTTGATCACCCTGGTTTTCCCACTTAAGAAAGATCCAAAAGCAGGCAAGGTCAGATTAAGCGGTACGATAAAAGGTAAGAAATGGGAAGGAAAAGGCCAGCTTTCGGATGGCACCTGGGTAAAATGGTCAGCTACTTACGTAGGACCATATAAAGAGAAGAAGAAAGAAAAGAAAGAAGAGAAGAGATCTCAAATTGGAAAGGTGATCTACCCCTTCATCGCCTATGGTTGGGTAGACCCACCAAAGCAGGAAACGGTCATCTTCAAAAATGTCACCGTTTGGACCAATGAAGAGGAGGGGATACTTACTACTACTGATGTGCTTATCGAAAATGGCAAGATCTCTAAAATTGGCAAAAACATTTCACATGCTGATGCACGTGTGATAGATGGTACAGGGAAACATCTCACATCAGGTATCATTGATGAGCACACACATATTGCCATTAGCAGGGGTGTCAATGAAGGAACACAAGCCAGTTCCGCAGAGGTCAGGATAGGGGATGTGGTCAATTCAGAAGATATAAATATCTATAGAGCGCTATCGGGCGGCGTTACAGCATCCCAATTATTACATGGTTCCGCTAATCCGATCGGTGGACAGTCAGCTATTATCAAATTAAGATGGGGCTATCAGCCCGAAGACATGAAGATTGAATGGGCAGATGGATTCATCAAGTTCGCTTTGGGTGAAAATGTAAAACAATCTAACTGGGGAGACCACAATACGATACGCTTCCCACAAACAAGAATGGGTGTTGAACAAGTATTCTATAGCCATTTTATAAGGACCATAGAATATGAAAAAGCATGGATAAAGTATGGAAAACTTTCAAAAAAGGAAAAGCAGAAAGCTACTCCTCCCAGAAAAGATCTTGAAATGGAAGCTCTTTTGGAGATCCTTCGCCATGAGCGGTTTATCACTTGTCACTCTTATGTTCAGTCGGAAGTAAATATGCTGATCCATGTGGCGGATTCCATAGGATTTAAGGTAAATACATTCACACATATCCTTGAAGGGTATAAGGTGGCTGATAAAATTAAAGCCCATGGAGCGGGGGCATCTACTTTCTCCGACTGGTGGGCTTATAAGTATGAGGTCATTGATGCTATCCCTTATAATACTGCTTTATTGAATGAAGTTGGCATAGTGACCGCTATAAATTCTGATGACGCTGAAATGGGCCGTAGATTGAATCAGGAAGCTGCGAAAGCAATTAAATATGGCGGCCTCACTCCTGAAGAAGCTTGGAAATTAGTGACCCTTAATCCCGCCATTCTCCTTCACCTCGACCACCGTATGGGAAGTATAAAAGTAGGTAAAGATGCTGACCTTGTACTATGGAGTGGCGATCCTCTTTCTGTTTATTCAAAGGTAGAAAAAACGTATATCGATGGTCAATGTTTCTTTGATTCTGAAAAGGATATGCAAATGAGAATAGCGATACAACAGGAGCGCCAGAGATTGATACAGTTGATGTTGGCAGCAAAGAAAAAGGGGGAAAAGACCCAAAAAGCTAAATTAAAAAACCCAAAAACATATAGTTGTAAGGATATTGACCATCTATAATCCCCGTCAAATAAAAGAAAATGAGAAGATATATTACCCTCATATTATTGACCACTTTGATCACTCAAATTTGTGTTGCACAGCATATTCCGGCTGATAAACAGGAGAGGAAGATCATTCTTGTGGGTGGGACCGCGCATGTTGGCAATGGCAATGTGATCAGCAATAGCGTTATCGTTATTGAGTATGGTAAGATAATTAGTATCACCAAAAGTTTAGCTGGCATCGATAGCACAGGTGCTGTCGTCATAAGGATCCATGGGAAGGAAGTGTATCCCGGAATTATTGCACCTAACACAATATTGGGACTGAGCGAAATTGGTGCTGTAAGGGCGACAAGGGACTTTCGGGAAGTTGGCTCTATAAATCCAAACGTCCGTACTATTACAGCCATCAGCATGGATTCAAGGATCATCCCTACGGTAAGATCCAATGGGATATTGCTAGCTCAGGTTACTCCGAGAGGGCATTTGATCACCGGTTCATCCTCTATCATTGAATTGGATGGTTGGAATTGGGAAGATGCGGCCTATAAGATCGATGATGGCATTCATCTGCAATGGCCCAGGATGTCTTTTCGAAGAGGATCATGGTACGAGCCGGGAGAAGTAGAAAAGAACAAAAAATATAAAGAGCAAACATTACAATTAAAGGGATTCTTTGATGAAGCGCAGGCTTATTGCCGCAAAGCACATTATGATCAATCAAATCTCAGGTTTGAGGCCATGAGAGGCATATTTTCCGGTTCTAAGACCTTGTTCATACATGCCAATTATGTTAGAGAGATTCTCGCAGCCATTGAATTTGCGAAAAGCTATCAATTAAAAATAGTATTGGTTGGTGGTAAAGATGCGTGGATGATACCTGAGGTGTTGGTGGCCAACGAAATTCCTGTGATCTTATTCCGTATTCATTCCCTTCCGTCAAGGACTGAAAATGATATCGACCAATCCTATAAAACCCCTTTTTTACTTCTAAAAGCGGGAGTCACCTTCTGCCTTGGATATGCGGGTGACATGGAGCCAATGGGTCAAAGAAATATCCCCTTTATTGCAGGTACTGCTGTAGCTTATGGACTAACTAAAGAAGAAGCATTGGCAACCATCACATCCAATACAGCAAAAATATTGGGAATAGGTAAAAGAGTAGGCACATTAGAAGTTGGAAAAGATGCTACCCTGATCGTTTCATCTGGCGATATTTTGGACATGAAAACGAACAATATTGAGATCGCTTTCATAAGAGGAAAATTGATAGACCTCAACAATAAACAAAAAGTACTTTATCATAAGTTCAAGACAAAGTACAGTAAATAAGAAGGATTCGTACAGAATGCTTATTATTGAATTATTAAGAGATTATGAACTTCGAATTTGACTATCGGGCACTTTTCATTGTATTTGCTATTGCATGGCTTATCCCATTAATAGTATCTCAGATCAGGTATGTAAAGGTCCCATCAGTTATTGTCGAGATCATAGCAGGTATTGTAATCGGCAAGTATGTACTGAACATCCTTCCACAAGAGGAGTACCTAGATTTTCTTGGCCTGACAGGGTTTGTTTTCCTCATGTTCTTATCGGGATTAGAAATAGATGTCAATCAAATGATCACCTCCTTTCCAAGGAGGAAGCTAACCCTTACACGATTCCTTAGGAATCCTCTGCTGGTTGGCATAGCAATATATTTGGGTACACTGGCACTCACCTTTGTAGGAGCATATCTGCTCTCCTCAGTTATCTCTATTCAACATACCTGGTTCTTTGCATTGATCATGTCAACGTCTTCAGTAGGGATCATCGTACCGGTTTTGAAGGACCGAGGAGAGATCTCCAGCCATTTTGGCCAGATGATCATCCTATCCGCAGCTGTTGCAGATATCCTAAGCATTATACTATTCACCTTCACAGCATCTACCCTCAAGCATGGATTCAGATTTGAAGTTCTATTGATATTGATCATAGTCATTACCTTTATTTTAGCCTATCAAGCAGGGAAACTGTTGGTCAGGATTCATTTTTTCAAAAAGCTATTTTTCCAACTTGCTCATGCTGCCTCTCAAATAAGAGTTAGAGGTGCAATACTTCTTTTGCTCTTCTTCCTATTGGTATCTCAACTTATCGATGCTGAGATCATTCTGGGCGCATTTCTCGCCGGATTGTTGTTGTCATTTTTTTCGCCAAAGGGCCGTTCTATTCTTCTTGTAAAACTCGACGGAATGGGATATGGCTTCTTCATCCCCATCTTTTTTATCATGGTGGGTGCCAATCTCGATCTCAGTACCTTAAGAGATTTTAATCATTCGATTATCTTCCTTGGCATCTTTTTAGTAATACTGTACATTGCAAAAATTATTCCTGCAGCATTATGGGCACGATTGTTTGGCTTTAAAAAAGCGATCTCAGGCGGCATTCTCCTCTCTTCTCGGCTGAGCTTGATAATTGCTGCTGCACATATAGGGTTATTACTAAATGTCATAACCCCTGCTTTAAATGCAGCCATCATCATCATGGCAATTATCACCTGCATCCTTTCACCGGTGTTATACAATTATTTTAATCCCATGGTGGTGTTCAGAAAAGATAAGACCATTATTGTGGGAGGAAGCAGTGTAGGAGTATTATTGGCCCGAAGGCTGAAAATGCATGGACACGCCGTGGTAATAATTGAGTCAGATATCCCGAGGTACCAGGAAATATTTGCTAAAGGCATTGAGGTAGTGAATGGGAATGGCAATGACAAAGAGATCTATAAGAAGTTGAATTTACAAAATAGAAATTATATTGTGATCATGACAGGGTCCGACAAAAAGAACCTTATTATCAGTGAATTGTTAAAAAGAGAATTTCGCCATGATCTGATCATTACAAAATCCGATAATAGAGATATTTCTTCATCCCTCATGGATCTGAATGTTGAGCAATTGGATATCATACATATTATCGCTACAGCAATTGAAAATATGATATTCAGGCCGGATACTTATCATACCTTATTTGAGAGTTTTGTTTCATTTTCAGTGGAAGACATGGTGATCACCAACAGAGATATTGATGGAATTCAGGTTAAGGATATCCCCTTTCATAAAGAGGGTTCACTGATGCTTATCAAAAGAAATGAGGAGATGCATATCCCACATGGGAACACATTTTTTCGTATTGGAGATAAGGTTACTGTTTTTGGCAATACTCCGGCATTAGAAGATTTCCGTAGAAAATTCGAATAAAACCCGATTGCTTTCCTATGGCAAAAAGAAAACTCAAGAAATTTTCTGAGCTTACAACCTTTGCAAATGTCATTGAGCTGACCGAGTATGTGCTAGATACTCCCTATCATTTGCAAGGGAATTGGAAGAGCGAATACTTCAAAAATGATAACCCTATTGTTCTTGAATTAGCTTGTGGTAAAGGGGATTATACCGTTGGCCTGGCTGCAAAGTGGAGAGATAAAAATTATATCGGAATAGATATTAAAGGAGATCGGTTATGGAAAGGGGCTAAGTTTGCTCTGGAACAGTCCTTACATAATGTAGTTTTTCTTCGTACCCTGATTGAAGAAACGGGGATGATCTTTGGTAAAGATGAGATCGACGAAATATGGATCACTTTCCCTGACCCTTTTCCAAAAAAAGGGAAAGCAAAGAAGAGACTGACCTCACCACGATTCCTTAATTTATACAGGCAATACCTGGCAAAGAACGGCACAATACATTTAAAGACCGATGAAGATAATTTGTATCAATATAGTCTCGAAACATTTCAGGAAGAAAAATGTAATATCCATACTTTTAGTGATGATATTTATGGTGATCAACTGAATGATGAACGGTTGTTCATAAAAACATTCTATGAAAAGCAATTTCTGGAAGAAGGAAAAAAAATAAAATATATCCGGTTTAGTTTGTGACCCATGAATTCAAACTCAATTATTTACGATGAAAAAAAGTGAAACTGCCTTTTTTGAGAAAGTGTATGATGTCGCCCGCGATATCCCTTATGGCAGGATAACCACCTATGGTGCTATTGCAAACTATTTGGGTACCGGCAGGTCTGCTCGTATGGTTGGATGGGCAATGAATGGCAGCGGAAAAGTTCAACCAGGAGTACCCGCTCACAGGGTGGTGAACAGAAATGGGCTCCTTACAGGAAAACACTTCTTTGCCACCGATACGATGATGCAAGAATTACTCGAAAATGAAGGGGTTGAAATAGTAGAAGACCAGGTCCAGGATTTCGAAAAGGTCTTTTGGGACCCTATGGATCTTTGACAAAAAAAGGTTTGCTAACACTTGTTGGCATCTACTTTATGAAAGATTTTTGAAATTTTTCATAATTTCCCTTGCTGCATTTGGCTTAATTTTTATACTTTTGAGGTTCACAATACTATTTATTTCAATAAACCGAGAACACTATGGCTTACCTTATTACCGATGATTGCATCAGTTGTG
The DNA here is from genome assembly GCA_964572485.1 of uncultured Chitinophagales bacterium. Classification (GTDB taxonomy): domain Bacteria; phylum Bacteroidota; class Bacteroidia; order Chitinophagales; family CAZNGA01; genus CAZNGA01. Next base: position 39,406 of record CAZNGA010000015.1, on the reverse strand, counting down.
AAGCATGCGAATCGGAATGCCCTAACAATGCTATTTATGCCCCCGGAGAGGAATGGGCTTTATCTGACAAGACAAATTTGAATGGCGACATCACACTGCTGAACGGAGAGACCGTTGATGCTGATAGTAGAAATGAAGCGCTTTCAGATGAATTTTTCTATATTGTTACTGAGAAATGTACTGAATGTGTTGGCTTTCACGATGAGCCACAATGCGCAGCAGTTTGCCCTGTTGATGAAACTTGTATCCCTGACGAGAACAACCAGGAAAATGAGGAGCAGCTCAAGGCCAAAAAAGAGACATTACACGGCTAATAGCACATCACTTTTTATTTTCTCCCCAAACAATTTCTTCCAATATTTGAGAGGATTTGATATTGGTAAACCGATCAATGTGAAAGCGGTAGTAAAGCATTAATGTGCCTAACATCTCTTTCTTCTGCTTTCCAGATAACTGAATATTGTCCATATTATCAATTGAGCAATGAAGAAATTCGGATAAGTATTTACTGATAGGATGGGTCACACAATGGATGTTACCAGGGTCACCTACTGTAAATATCCCTTGCTGTAGATCAAAGCTAGTTGTATCTTTAGTATAGGCGCCACCAGGAAAACAGCCTAAATATTTGGTTAAATGTATGATGAAATACAAATGGAAATTAAATAGTATGCCCTTCTTTTCATCCAGGTATTTGATAGAATCAAAGATATAGTTGAACATTTCCGGGTTGGATTCATTCTCTTTAACGGATTTATAGATCGCCTCCATCATAAAAAGAGTGGTAGTACTTTTATAAATATCAAAGGGTAGGGAAGTGAAAATATGCGCTCGCTTGATCTCGGAAACTCTTTGAAGGTCTTTGCCCTCTCTATAGTATACTACCATGTCCAGAAGTGACCCGGGTTGCAATAATCCGGAATTGATCTTTGCTTTGGGGGACCTTACCCCATTTACCATGTAGGACTGTTGTCCAAATTCTTCAGTATATACTTTGCAGATAACACTTGTTTCGGAATATTTAAAGGTGCGAAGGATGATCCCTCTTGTTTTCTGAAGCATATCAATTATTTACTCCCTTTTCAACACAAATTTTTATGGGTACTAAAATAGGATAATTATTTTTATTTTTAGAAGTAAAATAATCAACAGATCCCATTATTGAAATGAAAAAAATTACCATCCTTCAGGGAGACATCACCGAACAGGAAGTTGACGCCATAGTGAATGCTGCCAACACTTCCCTTTTAGGTGGCGGAGGAGTGGATGGAGCGATTCATCGTAGTGCGGGCCCACAACTTTTAAATGAATGCATATCTCTGAATGGATGCCCTACAGGAGAAGCTAAGATCACAGGAGGGTATAACCTTAAAGCTAAATTCATTATTCATACTGTGGGGCCGGTATGGTCGGGAGGTGATCGGGGAGAAGATGCACTCCTGGAGAGTTGTTACAAGAACAGCTATCGGTTGGCTACAGAAAATGAAGTGACCTCTATTGCATTTCCCGCAATTAGCACGGGTGTTTACCGCTTCCCTTTGGAGAGGGCCACTGTGATCGCATTGAAAACAACTAAAGATGTGCTCACTGATAATATGAAAATTGAAAAAGTGTTGTTCCTATGTTTTGATAGTATCGCATTTGAAATGTATCATTCAATATATAATAAGATCTTTACCGGCTAAACTACTTTTAGTATGAAGCATCTAAATATCAAAGTGACCGGAGTTGTGCAGGGAGTCTATTTCAGGGTAAACACCAGAGATGAGGCTATCAAGTTGGGTGTAAAAGGATTCGTGAAGAATGATGAGGATGGATCCGTTTATATTGAGGCGGAAGGTGGGGAAGAGCTGTTAGACACCTTCGTAGCATGGTGCCACCATGGAAAAGATAAGGCCGTAGTTGACAAATTGACTATAACTGAAGGAGACATCAAAAATTTTAATGACTTTACCATCAAATACTAACCCCGAAATTATCCGTTTGTTCGTTGGGATCCCATTACCTGATGCGATCAAGCACCAACTATTTTCTTTCCAAACCCTCTATACCAAGCTATATGGGATACGATGGGTACCTGTTGAAAATCTACACATAACTACATTGTTCATTGGTAAAACAGATATCGTATTGCTTCCGGAAATAAAAGAAAAACTTGAAAATGTCATCTCTCAAACAGACCCTTTTCAGCTTCAGCTTGAGCAATTTTGCTATGTTCCCACACAGCGTCCAAAAATGATCTGGGCGACATTTTTCAAGAAAGAGGAGTTTACTCATTTGGTGGAATTGGTAACAGGGGAGCTTTCCTCGTTTCTATCTGATACGATATCTCACAAGGAGCCCATTCCTCATGCCACAATTGCAAGGATCAAGAAATTTAAGAACTTCAAGGCCATCACTTTTGATCCAATCATTACCGATGATATTGTTACAGTGAATGAATGCATCTTGTGGCAATCTGTTCTTAACAGCGAAGGAGCTAAATATACAATTTTAGAAACTTTCTCATTGATGGATTGAAATGGGGATGAACTGTCTGTTGATGCACTACGTTATGAAATAAAAAAATAACAAAAACTAAATAACATGACTATTGAAGAAGCAAAAATGACACTATTGATCTCTAATCAGGCAATGCTTGAAGTATTAATGTCTCAGATCGCCAAGATCAGAAGTGAATTAGAGAAGCGAGAACTGGCTGAATTGTTAGTAGAGATAAAAGACAAGATTGAAGCTTCTATCGAAAGAAAGAATGAAGAGTTAGAGGAGGTGCATGAATAATTATACCATTGTTGGTGATGATCCCGACAACGTATGATTTTCGAAAACGGTTTTATAGCTACCCTTTCGATGCCCTGATACTGAAGAGGCCAAATATGCTCAATAATTTCTTGACACCTCTAAACATGTACCGTACTATCGATAACCTGAGCGTGAAATTATAAAGATGTCTGAGTTTTGGGTATGGCTCTAGCTTAATGTTAATGATGTCATTCATAATTATCCAAAGCGGTTTATGGTCCTTATAAACTCGATAATTGAACCAAGTGTATGCTTTCTGTATCTGTGCTTTAGAAAAGTTGGGCATGTCAATAACTGCTTGCCTTCTCTCCATTTGGGTATCCACTTCATCTGTAATGAGGCCGTGCTCAATACAATAATCGTGTAACTCTGTTCCCGGATAGGGGTAGAATATGCCTGTGAAATGATGATCAGGTTGGCTCTGCCTATTCAACTGAACTGTCTCCATATGCTCCCTCAATGATTCCCCCGGTACCCCGATCAGATTAAATACAAAAATTTCTAATCCATGTTCTCTCGCCATGGATACAACTTTTAGAAAGTCGTCATTCGAGTAATGACGCTTTAGCAGTTTGCGCCGTATCCTTTCACTTCCTGACTCAAGGCCAATATTAATTCTATAGAAATTTGCTTCTTTGAAAGCAATAAATATGGTTTCATCCATAGACTGAGGTGAGATGCGAAAATTGCATCCATACGATAGAGAATTATTTATTGTCTTGTTAAATGTCTTTAATTGATCGCAAAGCTCAAATGTCCAGGATTTATCAAGAGCTATCGATTCTACCTCAAAATATACTCTATTGTATGGGAAATCATTGCGTACTACTTCAAGTTCTTTCAAAATATTCTCCGGAGAACGCATTCTTACATATTTTCCCTCAGCCACTTTTTTAATTGCATGATTGGAACAATATGTACATCCATACGGACAGCCACGTCCAAGTAATACAGCTAATTCATCGTCATTTCGTGCATGGATCCAGGGTTTCCACATTTCCCGGTCAGGGAATGGTATTTCATCAATATCCTGAATGAAATTCCTGGTTTGATTTTGCTCAACATTTCCATCTTTAGACCTGATACACAAATTGGCGATTCCATGGGGTTCTTCTTTGGCTTCTATTGATTTACATAATTCAAGAGTTGGGTATTCTCCTTCTCCAATGCATATGGCATCAAAAGGACCATTGATTGCTTCCTGGGGATTTAAAGTGGCATGTACGCCTCCAAGTAATAAGTATTTATCTGGGTACTTCTCTTTTGTATAGGAGGCCATGCTTTCAATAAATGGATATTGGGAACTTACTGAAGTAAAACCGATAAGAGTGGGGTCGAATTCCTCAATTGCAACATCTAATAACTGAGTAGTCTTCTTTTCGGCGCTTCCCAGAACCAAGAGTTGTGTTTGGTAACCACTATCTTTCAGTACGGAAGAAATATAGGAAATTCCAAATTGTATCCCTTGCCACGAAGTAATTGGCTTTTCTTTTGATTGGATAGAGTCAAGAGAATATATAAATAATATTTTCATGGCCAGAAAATTTCAACACTAATATAATGAATAATCCTGTTGGCAAGAATTACATCAACTAAGGGCTAGCCTATTGGTAAGATTTTGGTGGAGTATTGGAAAGATGTTGCGCATCTCTCATTTCTATACAATAACTTCCGGCAACACCCTGTCCTCATATCGCTGGTTGCGTAGTTGTGGTTCAAAACCGGCCTCACTGATAGCTTCCTGTATCTCATCGGTAGTAAAGGTATAGGTGGCCCCTGCGGCGGAAACTACATTTTCTTCGATCATCACTGAGCCCATATCATTAGCCCCTCCATGTAAACACATCTGAGCCGCTTCTTTTCCTACGGTAAGCCATGAGGCCTGGATGTTCTTGACATTGGGCAGCATGATCCTGCTTATAGCAACCATCCTGATATATTCATGCCAGGTGACCTCATTGGTGGTGCCCCTTGTTTTGTTGAGCAAGGTACCTTCGTGTTGAAAGGTCCAGGGGATGAAAGCCAAAAATCCTTCTGCTTCATCGGGTTTTTCGGATTGCACTTCTCTGATAGCTACCAAGTGCTCCATGCGCTCTTTAATGGTTTCGATGTGTCCGAACATCATGGTCGCTGAGGTCACTATACCCATTTGATGGGCCTCACGCATCACATCTAACCACTCCTTTGTAGAACATTTCCCATTGGAGATCTCTCTACGCACCCTGTCGACTAATATCTCTGCGCCCGATCCGGGCAAGGTATCCATGCCGGCATCCAACAATGCTTTCAGCACATCCCCATAGGATAGTCCTTCCATTGACGCAATGTGCACGATCTCAGGTGGACCCAGGGCATGCAGCTTAACCTCAGGGTAAAGGGATTTTATCTCCTTAAAAAGATCAGTATAGAAGGGTAATCCAAGATCAGGGTGGTGCCCCCCTTGCAGCAATAATTGCTCACCGCCGAGTTGGAGCATCTCCTCTATCTTTTGCTTGTATTGATCTATTGTAGTGATATATCCATTCTTGGTAGGAGGAACAAAAAAGTTGCAGAATTTACAATTGGCGATACAGACATTGGTAATGTTTACATTCCTGTCGATGATCCAAGTGACCTTATTGCCCGGTACCTGTTGTTTTCTCAGCGCATTGGCGACGAACATCAAGTCGGAGGTAGCCGCATTTTCAAATAAGTACAGTCCCTCCTCCACAGTAAGATGATCGAATTTCAGTCCCCTTTCCAGTAGCTTTTTCTTATTCATATCCAAGCATCTTTCATTTTTCTATCCTTTTCATCCCGAAAGTTCTTAATTTTAGCAACCATACAAAGTTAATAAAAGCTTTGAAACCCCGTTGCTAACATGCTAACCCATTTTTTCGAATGATCGATTTTAATAAATTTGAGCTGGACAACCAGCTAAAGGTGATCGTACATGAAGACCGCTTTACACCTTTTGCCGTAGTTAACATACTCTATGATGTAGGTGCCAGGGATGAGGATCCTGAAAGAACCGGTTTTGCCCATCTATTTGAGCACCTTATGTTTGAAGGAACTGTCAATATCCCCGTATTTGACAAACACATTGAAAGGGCCGGTGGAAAAAATAATGCTTTCACCAATAATGATTTTACAAATTATTATGATGTAGCCCCTGCAGCTAATATTGAAACCCTATTTTGGCTTGAATCCGACAGGATGTCCGGACTGGATTTTGCCCAAAAGGGCCTCGACCTTCAAAAGAAGGTGGTGAGTGAGGAATTCAAGGAACATTACCTAAATCAACCCTATGGCGATGTATGGCACAAAATGCGGGCTATGGCCTATAAAGATCACCCTTATCAGTGGCCTACGATTGGCAGAGACCTTGCCCATATTGAAAATGCTTCTATAGAGGATGTGAGCGCTTTTTTTTACAAACATTACCGCCCCGGAAATGCGATATTGGTGGTAGCAGGAAATGTATCTACAGCGGATATTCAGCAACTGGCTGAAAAGTATTTTGCAAAAATAGAGACCGCTGTGCGCCCACCAAGAAATTATTCCAAAGAGTTGAAGCAAGAGGAACCCAGATCACTAACCGTTGAAGCTGATGTACCCCTCAACGCAATCTATAAGGCATACCATATGTGTTCAAGGACAGATAGCCGCTTCCACGCTTCTGATATCATCACAGATCTTTTGGCAAAAGGAGCTTCATCACGATTGTTGCAATCTTTGGTAAAAGAAAAAAACCTCTTCAGCTCGGTAGATGCTTATATCACCGGTAACATTGATGAAGGGCTGATAGTAGTGGAAGGCATGTTGTTAGCAGGTGTTACCATGGAAGATGCCGAACAGGCAATTATCCATGAGCTGGAAGAGATCAAATTGCTCCATGATGAAGATGAACTGCAAAAGGTGAAGAATAAAATTGAGGCGCAAAATAGTTTTGAAAGGGTGAGAACCCTTAATAAAGCGATGGAGCTTGCCTATTTTGAATTGTTGGGAGATGCCAGTTTGGTAAACAGTGAAATGGAAAGATACCACAAGGTGACCGTTGAAGATATCAAAAAGATGGCCACAGATCTATTTATCCCTTCAAATTGTTCAACAATTTACTATTACGCAAAATGATCAAAGTATGACAGTTGTAAAAAGCAGCCCTCCCCAGTTAAATGAGATCGGAGATATTACGCTTCCCCTTCCGGAAATATATCCCTTAGAGAATGGAATCCCCCTTTATTTGATCAATGGAGGCTCAGAAAATATTCTAAAATTAGAGATCATACTTCCAGCCGGTACATGGCAGGAAAATGAACGTTTAGTGGCTTTGAGTACCAGCACCATGCTAAAGGAGGGTACTAATGACCATTCTGCTAAGCAATTGGCTGACAAGATCGATTACCTGGGTGCCACAATCAGGGTAGAAACTTTCCCCGATCATGGAATTGTGACCCTATTTTGTTTGAATAAATTTCTGGAAGAGCTTTTGCCCATTGTAAAGGAGATCATTACACAACCTTCATTCCCTGAAAAAGAATTAGACATTTATGTACGAAATGGTATTCAAAAGTTAAAGGTAAACAACCAAAAGAATGATTTTGTAGCCAGGAAAAAATTCAATGAAACCATTTTCGGACCTAATAATCCTTATGGGTACTATGGTGGGGAAAAGGACTATTTGAATTTGAAAAGAGAAGCGCTTTCTACATTTCATGAAACTCATTATCAGGGCGACAATTGTATGATGATCCTTTCCGGTAAGATCAACAAGAGGTTGAAAACTTTAGTAGATACCCATTTTGGCAACAAAAGTTGGATCACTGGCGTAGAAAAGATAGACAAAAACCATGAATTTCAGCCAGACGATTTAAAAGCACACTACTCCAGTAAGGAGGGATCTGTTCAGTCAGCGATAAGGATCGGAAAATTGCTGTTTACAAAAACGCATCCCGACTTCTCTGGTATGGCTGTACTGAATACCATTTTAGGAGGTTACTATGGTTCGCGGTTAATGTCAAATTTAAGGCAAGAGAAAGGATTTACCTATGGTGTATATTCAGGGATATCCACTTTTAAGCAAAATGGCTATTTCTTTGTAACTACCGAAGTAAATGCAGATAACAGAAAGGATGCTGTGAATGAAATATATCGTGAAATGGAACGTTTACAGGAAAATAAAATAGAGGAAAAGGAGTTATCATTAGTACGTAACTACTTAATGGGCTCCGTTTTAGGTCAGGTGGATGGCCCATTTAGCGTGGCAACTACCGTGAAAGGTTTACTTACTAATGATCTTGAATTTGACTATTTTTACCATATTATTGACACGATCCAAACCATTTCCGCAGAAAAATTGAGGTCATTGGCCCAACAATATCTTTCTCGTGATACCATGTATGAGGTTGTTGTAGGATGATATAAAAACATTGAACGCTCAATGAAAGTAATTAGGATATACATTCTCTTACTGATGTTCTTCAGCATCAATATGGTGGCTGGCCAAAGTCTGCCTAATATTGTATGCGTGAGCCAGATTGGCACCAATGATACCTTGACCTTCAGTTTTAAAGGGCCCCCTTGCATACCGTATCTTGTGTGGGGATATAATGGAGTCAGTGTTTCAAGTGTTGACACCGTCTTTAGCCCTACGGTAAAAGGGATCACACGTACGAGGGGAGCGATGCAATCTTACTTTTTAACCTGCCTTCCCCCCGGTGCTGACACTTCTGATACTGTAAATAACCTCCCGCCTGTTACCCCTGAGATCGAGTATGTAAGCGTACTAGGAGGTGACAGTGTTCTTATCTCATGGCTGGAAAGTACATCTTCAAAAACATTTGGTTACCTGATCTATTGGAATAATCCAGGTGTAACAATAATAGATACAGTATATGGGAAGGGTATTCTCTCCTACATTCATGATTCATCAAAAGCATATAATAAATCATGCACCTATTATATTGCTGCTATCGATAGTTGTGATAATAAAGGGACCATCAGTCTAAAGCAACATAGAACCATTTATGCAAAGGTGACTGGTATTGATAGTTGCACCGAGACCGTGTCGTTAACCTGGACATCATATATCAATTTTGTTGGAGGAGTCAAAGAATATCAGGTACACGTTTCAGGAGATGGAGGACCTTTTACATTAGTTTCGCCACCTGGATATGATACCCTAAATTATTCGTACCTAAATGTGAATAATTATGATACGATCTGCTTTCGTATAGATGCAATTGATTCTGCAGGTCTCCTGACAGCTTCGTCAAATGTAATATGTGCAGGCGTCGAGGTTTTAATACAGCCTACCTACACTTATCTCACTAACGTATCGGTCATGTCCACAAATCAGCAGATCAATATTGAGTGGTATGGAGATACCGCTGCTGATATAAAGGAATATTCCATATATCGTAAAGAATCCATCGGCGGTTTTGTTAAATTATCTCCCAAACCCTATGCTGCAAATCCATTATCGTTTTCAGATGTTAGCAGCATGGCACCTGAGAGTTTTAACTACTACTATAAGATCATAACAGTAGATATATGCGACGGGGAGCAAGAGTCTAATATTGTACAGACTGTATTATTACAGGGTTCAGCCGAAGAGTTGGTCAATATATTGCAATGGAATGCTTTGGATATGGGAACCTTGCCGGTTTCAATAGACGATTATGAGATATATAGAAGGGTCGACAATGTTTGGTCTGCAGGTCCAATTGCTACCATTCCTGCGACATCCCCACTTACTTATAGTGATAGCATTGCAACCATTATATCAGAATCGGGAAAGTACTATTATATTGTTGCGGCAAACTATGTCGAAAGCTCCACCCTGAAAAGCTACCAGAGCTATTCAAACTTAATAACCCTGGAGCAACCATTCAAATTATTTATCCCTACTGCCTTTATTCCAAATGGAAAAATTTTAATCAACAGAACCTTTCAACCGGTAATGACCTTCATTGATATTAGCACCTATTCCCTACAGATCTTTAACAAGTGGGGAGAATTGGTATTTGAGACTCAGGATATGGATGAAGGATGGGATGGATCGGTGAATGGAAAAATACAGCCCGCCAATGTTTATGTATACAACATTCAGATCACTGAATCAGATGGATACACCTTTTTTAAAAGGGGAACCGTTATGTTGATCCGATAAAGGAAGTTGATGCCTATCTGAATTCGAAAAGGTAAGCTAATTTTCGAGATTAATGATTACTTTTAACTCCAATTTACTATGGAAGCCGGAGCATTAATCTTATTTTTTATTGCCGGAGTTGTACTGGTAGGAGGAGGTATATTAGTCTCTTCTCTGATTGCTCCCACCTCTAAGAATATACAAAAAGCGGAAACTTACGAATGTGGCATCCCCACTAAGGGCCCTTCATGGATGCAGTTTAAGGTCGGTTATTACTTATTCGCAATACTGTTTCTGATATTTGATGTGGAGGTCATCTTATTATTCCCCTGGGCCATTGCAATGAAAAAAGTAGGGCTGGCTGCGTTTGTAGAGATCGTTATCTTTCTCTTTATTCTCGGTATAGGATTACTTTATGCCTGGAAGAAAAAAGCGTTGAAATGGGAGTAGATCAAAAATCAGACCTTTCTTCTGTTAAGAATTTCCCGGGTAAGATACAAACAATGCCCGGAGGGAATTTCGTCATATCAACTATTGATGATGTCATCAATTGGTCTCGATCCAACTCTTTATGGCCACTAACTTTTGGAACCAGTTGCTGTGCTATCGAGATGATGGCAACAGGCGCCTCACGTCATGACTGGGCGAGGTTTGGAACTGAGGTCGCCAGGGCTACTCCACGGCAAGCAGATCTTATGGTGATCGCCGGGACCATTGTCAATAAAATGGCACCAGTTCTAAAACGTCTTTATGATCAAATGGCCGATCCCAAATATGTGATCGCGATGGGTGCATGTGCCATTTCGGGAGGCCCATTCTTCTACAACAGTTATTCAGTAGTGAAAGGAGCAGATCATATAATTCCGGTGGATGTATACGTGCCCGGTTGTCCACCAAGGCCTGAAGCTCTGCTTTTTGGTATTATGGAATTGCAGAAAAAAATAAAAGGAGAATCGATTGCTAACCCAAGAGATCCTATGAAGGATTTTGTTTGAGATAATGTGAACAAATACATATGAAAGAGCAGGAAGTAAAGCAGAAAATATCATCCAAATTTTCGGATGCCGGCTTTATAGAAGAGAATACTCCATTTCTTGGGGTGATCATCCCTTCTGAGAACTTATATTCCCTGGCTGAATTCCTAAAGAAAAATGAAGAAATGGCTTTCAATTTTCTTTTTTGCCTTAGCGGAGCAGATATGGGAGACTATTTCAAGGTGGTATACCACCTTACTTCAACAGCAAATAACCACTCAGTAGTTATTCATGCGAAAATAATTGACCGTGAAACCCCTGCTGTCGATAGTGTTTGCGCACTTTGGAAGACCGCTGAATTTCATGAACGTGAGGTTTTTGATCTCTTTGGCATCACTTTCAATGATCATCCCGATATGCGAAGAATATTGCTGGATGATGACTGGAAGGGACATCCCCTGAGGAAAGATTATGTGGATGAAGTGAATATTGTTGATCTGTAATAAATAATTGAATGGCTGAATAGTTAAATGGTTAAATAGCTAAATGTTACTAGTGAAAAAATATTTGAAATTAAATGATGCTAATGGCTATAAAATTGCTTTTGAGCTAAGCAATTATGTTTGGAGTATTGTTGTGAAATGGGACCACTTTTCCAAAAAGACAAGAGGACAACAATTCGTTAGATCCGTCAATTCTATTTCTGCAAATATAACTGAAGGTTTTGGGAGGTATCATAAAAAAGATAATATAAAATTTTATCGCTACAGCAGTGGAACTACTAAAGAAGCTCTTGATTGGAATGAAAAATCAAAGGCCAGAAAATTGATAACCGAAAAAGAATATAGCCACATTGATAGTGAACTTAATAAACTTCCCAAAGAGATCAATATTCTAATAAAAATAACAAATCAAAAATTATCCCAACAACCATATAATTATATAAATAATTAAATGATTCCGGCAACCTCAAATAAAAACCTTCAAACTCAGGAGTACTTCATCAATATGGGTCCACAGCATCCATCTACACATGGGGTGCTAAGGCTTCTACTTACCATAGACGGTGAGATCATCCGAAAAGTAGAGCCACACATTGGTTATATCCATCGCTCTATTGAAAAGATGTGTGAAAAAGATTCCTATAAGCAGATCGTGCACCTTACTGACAGAATGGATTACCTCGCTTGCCATATCAATAACGAAGCTGTTTGCCTTGCTGTGGAAGGTGGACTGGAAATTGAAGTCCCTGAAAGAGTTAAGGTGATCCGGACCATTATCTCTGAACTCCAAAGAATCTCATCACACCAACTTTGGTGGGGCGTTTTAGGGATGGACCTTGGTGCCATCACTTCTTTCCTCTATGGTTTTCGTGATCGGGAAATAATCACCGACATATTTGAAGAAACTTGTGGAACCAGACTTACCATGAACTACAATGTTCCGGGAGGATTGATGACCGATATCCACCCCAACTTTCAAAAAAGAACAAAAGATTTTGTCGCTCACTTTAAAAAGAAGCTACCTGAATATGACCAATTGCTCTCCAATAATGTCATTTTTCAGGAAAGGACAAAAGGAGTCGGCCTCCTATCATTGGAAGATGCCATCTCATTTGGAGTTACCGGCCCTTCGGGCAGGGCTTCGGGTTTTAATTGTGATGTGAGAAAGCGGTCTCCATACAGTGCATTTCCAAAGGTAGATTTTAAGGAGATCATATCAACGGAAGGCGACTGCTTTGCTCGATACAAAGCCAGGATCGATGAAATGTGGGAATCACTATCAATTATTGAACAATTAATCGATAATATCCCCGATGGTGACTACCAGGTCAAAACTAAAGCGATCATAAAACTTCCAGAAGGGGAATACTACCAGCGCGTTGAGACGCCAAGAGGCGAATTGGGTGTATATATTATCAGTGATAATAAGAAAAGTCCATACCGGATGAAATTCAGGTCACCGGGCTTTTCAAATCTGTCAGTATTGGATACCATAGCTCGAGATAGTAAGATCGCTGACCTCGTGGCGATAATGTCCACACTCGATCTGGTGATACCGGATATTGACAGGTAACTGAATATTGAATGATGAAATTGGATTTTAGCATATATGATTTCTCAGGTTTTACCTCCCTTATTCATGAGGGGTTAAGTGCAAATTTCTCCCCCTTTATGGCAGGAATGATTGAAATGGTGATTGTAGGTATCAGCTTCCTGATCTTTTTCGCAATATTGGGCCTCATTCTCGTTTATCTTGAACGAAAGATGGCGGCTTTTTTCCAACAGCGGTTGGGCCCAATGCGAGTTGGATTTTGGGGTACCGCCCAAACTGTAGCCGATGTTATGAAGCTACTATTAAAAGAATCACTCGTCACAAAAAATGCTGATAAATTCCTCTTTAACCTGGCACCTTTTGTGATCATATTTGGTGCCTTTATGGCGATCGGTGCGATTCCTTTTGCCAAAGGGCTTCATGTCATTGATCTTGACATCGGAGTATTCTACGTGATCTCTGTATCTTCTATCGGAGTGATCGGTGTTCTTCTGGCTGGATGGGCAAGCAACAATAAATATTCTCTTATCGGAGCGATGAGGAGTGGGGCTCAAATTATCAGCTATGAGCTTTCTGTAGGACTTTCATTGCTAACAATTATCATCCTTACCGGTTCTTTACAATTATCAGAGATCGTAGAAAGTCAGCAAGGTGGGTGGTGGATCTTTCGTGGACACATCCCTGCAATCATTGCATTCATTATCTTCCTCATAGCAAGTACTGCAGAAACCAGCCGTGGCCCATTTGATATTACTGAAGCGGAATCGGAACTCACTGCCGGGTACCATACTGAGTATTCAGGCATAAAGTTCGCTTTCTTCTTCCTGGCGGAATTTGTGAATATGTTCATACTGGCTGCTATCGGTACTACACTGTTCCTTGGAGGATGGATGCCTCTTCATTTTGGCAATTTTACACTTTTCAATAGTATCATGGACTTTATTCCGCCTGTAATCTGGTTCTTCGGAAAAGTGGGCGTGATCATATTCATGATGATGTGGTTTAAATGGACATTCCCCAGGTTAAGAATAGATCATTTGCTAACGCTGGAATGGAAATATCTGCTACCGATAAATATTGTGAACCTTGTATTAATGGCCTTCATCGTGTTAATGGGATGGTATTTTTAATTTATTATGAATAATATTATTCAATATTTTTCAGGGATCATTAAAGGGCTCAAAACCCTTGTGAGTGGCATGACTATTACCGGTTATTATGTCTCTCATCCAAAGGAGATCATTACCCAACAATACCCTGAAAATAGGAATACCCTGCAAATGTTTGAGCGGTTCAGAGGTGAAGTGGTCATGGCCCATAATGATAATAATGAGCACAAATGTACCGGGTGTTCAGCCTGTGAGTTAGCCTGCCCAAATGGCTCTATTGAGATCATTAGTGACAGGATAGAGACCCCCGAAGGCAAAAAGAAAAAAATAATCGATAAGCATATTTATCATTTATCTATGTGCACATTTTGCAATCTCTGTATATTATCGTGCCCAACTGAAGCAATAATAATGACCAATAATTTTGAGCATGCCGTTTATGATCGTGCTGAATTGACAAAAATTTTAAACAAACCAGGATCTAAAATTATGGAGGGCGTGGAAGAGTGATATGAAACTAGTACTATTCTATATACTTTCAGCTGTTATACTCATCTTCTCATTGCTAAATGTTACAAGCAGAAGAATATTGCGTGCAGCAATATATTTACTTTTTGTATTAGTGGCCATTGGAGGACTATTCTTTCTTTTTCAATTTCACTTTTTGGCGGCAGTACAATTAACCATTTATGCAGGAGGCGTTATGGTGTTGATCATATTCTCAATACTATTGACCGGACAGATCAATGATAAATTGGAATTCCCAAGTCTTAAGAGATCATTGGTGGCAGCCATCACTGTTTGTATAGGTGCCATACTATGTATCATTACCTTTTTACAATATGAATTCACACCATCACATTCGATCGCAGATGGCACCATCAAAACAATAGGCACTCAATTGTTAAGCTATGGTGAAAATGGTTATGTATTGCCATTTGAAGTGATCAGTATCCTGTTGCTGGCCGCAATGATCGCCGCGATAGTGATCGCTAAAAAAGGAAATGACATAATAAATTCACAAGAAGAAAATAGGGGGCAATGATAGAAGGAATACCAATTACTCATTTTCTGATCGTAAGTACATTGATGTTCTTCATTGGTGTATATGGTTTCCTGACCAGGAAGAACCTGATCACAGTACTTATGTCCACCGAACTGATGCTCAATGGTGCGATGATCAACTTTGTGGTATTCAATAAGTACTTATATCCGGAACAGTTGCATGGACATTTTTTCGCTATGTTCATCATCGCTATTGTTGCTGCAGAAGCTGCTGTGGCCATAGCTATCATCATCAATTTGTATAGAAATTATAGATCTATAGATGTTGAAGACATCAATAAAATGAAACACTAAAGCCAGATAAATAGGATAATGGGAGATCTTACATATACGGCCTGGATATTGATTTTGCCCTTTATTGCATTCCTGGTAACAGGTTTGCTGGGCAATAAAATGAAGCCGCTTGTATCAGGGATCATAGCCACCGTTGGGATAGTGATCTCTACTATTCTTTCCCTGATCGTTGCCTACTCATACTTTTTTGATATAGGCAATGAAGGTGGCGTCTATCAAAAGATCCTTGCTTTTAATTTTGAGTGGCTTCGATTTACAGATACACTGCGCATTGATATTGGGATCTTGCTGGACCCCATCTCGGTAATGATGATGGTGGTGATCACCCTAGTTTCATCGATGGTCTTTATCTATAGCTTGGGCTACATGAAAGGGGACTCGGGATTTGCAAGGTTCTTTTCATGCCTTTCTCTTTTTAGCTTTTCTATGCTGGGACTGGTCGTTGCTACCAATATCTTCCAGATGTATATCTTTTGGGAATTGGTGGGTCTATCTTCCTACTTGTTAATTGGCTTCTATTATGACAAGCCCTCTGCAGTTGCCGCCTCCAAAAAAGCATTTATCGTTACCCGCTTCGCGGATCTTGGCTTTCTTATCGGAATATTATTGCTTTCCTATATCACAGGAACTTTTGATTTTATCCAGCTCACTGATCCAAATGGTGCAGCAATTGCACAAGGAAGTTCTATCGCATTTTTGGGGTTGTCTACCATCACCTGGGCTTTGATATTGATCTTTATTGGTGGTGCCGGTAAATCAGCCATGTTCCCATTGCACATCTGGCTGCCTGATGCCATGGAAGGGCCAACCCCTGTATCAGCATTGATCCATGCAGCTACTATGGTGGTGGCAGGCGTATATCTTGTCGCACGTCTATTTCCGATCTTTGCAACATCGGGACAATCAGACCTTGAAGTAGTTGCCTTCATCGGAGCCATAACCGCACTTTTTGCAGCGTTGGTCGCATGCACACAAACGGATATTAAAAGGATCCTGGCCTATTCAACGATGTCGCAAATAGGATATATGATGTTGGCGCTGGGCGTATCCGGTTATGAAGGTGAGGGCGGACTGGGGTATATGGCATCCATGTTTCACCTCTTCAATCATGCCATGTTCAAAGCACTACTATTTCTGGGAGCAGGAGCCATCATCCATGCTGTGCACAGCAATTTCATGACCGACATGGGTAACCTGAAAAAATATCTGCCGGTCACACATATCACCTTTTTGATCGCTTGTTTAGCCATTTCAGGGATTCCTCCTTTCTCAGGATTCTTTAGTAAGGATGAGATACTGGTGGCGGTTTTTCAGCACAATAAAGTATATTTCATTGTTGCTCAATTTGTTGCAGGACTCACTGCCTTCTACATTTTTCGATTGTATTTCAGTGTCTTCTGGGGCAAGTCAAGGGATTATGTTAAAACACCCCATGAACCGCCACTTACCATGACCATTCCCTTGATACTCCTAGCCCTTGGTTCAGCACTTACCGGATTTATTCCATTTGGTAAACTGGTGACTGCCAATGGTGTCGCTTTGAACACCGATTTCCATTGGAATATTGTGATCATCTCAATGGCCATGGCATCTGTTGGCTTAGTGATTGCCTACCTTTTTTATAGAAAGGAAAGCCCTTTGCCTGAACGTTTTTCCATTGCAATCGGATATCTCTATAGAACAACACTGAACAAATTTTACGTTGACGAATTATATCTCTTTATCACCAAGAAGATCATCTTCAATTACATCTCCAAACCCATTGCATGGTTTGACAGGAATATTGTTGATGGGGTGATGAATAGTATTGCAGTTATCACAAATTTCATCTCTGCAATGATCAAGGGATTTCAATCGGGCCAACTACAACATTATGGACTTGTATTTATTTCAGGAGTGATATTGATCGTAATAATTTTCATTTACTTAACCTAAACAAAAAACTCAGAACGCGAAACTTTGAACTTTGAACTCAGAACGCGAAACTTTGAACTTTGAACTCAGAACTTTGAACTCAGAACTTTGAACTCAGAACTTTGAACTCAGAACTTTGAACTTTGAACTCA
>CAZNGA010000015.1:17670-21812 GCA_964572485.1 uncultured Chitinophagales bacterium | reverse complement strand
AACTTTGAACTCAGAACTTTGAACTCAAAACTTTGAACTTTGAACTCAAAACTTTGAACTCAGAACTTTGAACTCAGAACTTTGAACTTTGAACTCGGAACTGAAAACATGGATATTTTAACCTTACTTATTGTTGTTCCCCTCCTGACGGTAGGTGCCATTCTTACCAGCAGAAGCGATCACCAGGTACGGGTAATAGCTGCCATAGGTGCATCTTTCCAGCTGTTGCAATCCCTATATCTTACCTTCCAGTTCTTGTCAGAAAGGAAAAGTGGCAACAGTGCAGAAATGCTCTTTATGAAAAGCCACCTATGGTTTGAGAGCTTAAATATCCGTTATGATATTGGAGTTGATGGAATTTCAGTGGCCATGATATTACTTACTGCAATCGTACTTTTCTGCGGGGTATTTACCTCCTGGAATGTGAAAGATCTCTCCAAAGAATTTTTCATTTCACTGATCATACTCTCAACAGGTGTGTTTGGTTTTTTCATATCTATCGATCTATTTGTTATGTTCCTCTTCTTTGAGCTTGCGGTGATACCCATGTACCTGCTCATAGGCATTTGGGGTAGCGGCCCTAAAGGGTATGCGGCCATGAAACTTACCCTTATGCTAATGGGTGGCTCAGCACTGATACTTGTCGGGATACTGGGCATCTACTTTAATGCAGTACCCCAGGGACATTATACTTTCAATATTCTTGAGATCGCAAACGCCAATATTTCTATTACTGCGCAACGCATCTTCTTCCCACTAACCTTCATTGGATTTGGGGTTATTGGTGCCATATTTCCTCTACATACATGGTCCCCTGACGGGCATGCTTCTGCGCCAACGGCCGTTTCCATGTTACATGCCGGAGTGTTAATGAAGTTAGGAGGTTATGGTTGCTTCAGGGTGGCCATATATTTAATGCCTGAAGCTGCCGCTGAGATGTCCACCTTCTTTATCATACTTGCCACCATCAGCATCATCTATGGAGCGCTGGGTGCCGTAGTGCAAAAGGACCTTAAATACATCAACGCCTATTCTTCTATCAGCCATTGCGGATTGGTACTATTTGCCCTACTGGTCATGAATAAGACAGCTATGAACGGTGCCATCCTGCAAATGATCTCACATGGTCTGATGTGTGCCCTCTTTTTCGCCCTGATCGGAATGATCTACGGCAGAACAAAAACAAGAATGATCAATGAAATGGGTGGATTGATGAAGGTGATTCCCTTCTTGTCCATCTGCTATGTAATAACTGGGCTGGCCTCACTTGGCCTTCCTGGATTTAGCGGATTCGTTGCGGAAATGACCATCTTTGTAGGAGCATTCCAGAATCCTGATCCATTGTATCGTCTAATTACAGTGATCGCTTGTGCTTCCATCGTGGTCACCGCCGTTTACATTCTGAGGGTCGTTGCCATCTTTCTGCTGGGGCCGGTGAAAAATGAAAATTATATCGATTTTAAGGACGCCGACTGGCATGAGAAGGTCGTCACTGTAGTATTTATTATAGCAATTGCCGGGATGGGGCTTGCCCCCCTTTGGCTATCAAATATGATCATGGAAGGGGTAGAACCCATTTTTGACAAACTTGTGAATTAGAATATCGTTGTATGGCTTTTGAGAGTTTTATAATATTACGAAATGAACTACTGCTAACCCTTGTAGCGGTGATCATCCTGATCGCTGAGCTGATATTCAAGCCGGGAGAAAAGAACAAGGTGATCCCCATTGCGATCATACTATTTTTTATGACCGCCATTGCAGGGTTGATTCCTGTACGGTCAGGAGTGCTCTTTGGTGGGATGTTCCAGACCACTCCCCTGATCCTTCTTATGAAGAACATTTTGAACATTGGCGTTTTGATCATCATGCTACAATCGGCAAACTGGTTAAAGAATGATCCCCATAACAACAACCGGGTCAGTGAGTTTTTCCTCCTAATCATCTCAACCTTAATTGGAATGAATTTCATGATCTCCTCCGGAGACTTTCTGATGTTTTACTTAGGATTGGAATTAGCCACCATTCCAATGGCTGCATTAGCCGCTTATGAATTATATAAGGCCCGCTCCGCTGAAGGTGGTATTAAGCTCATTCTACTGGCAGCATTCTCATCGGCTATTTTACTTTTTGGCATTTCCATCATTTATGGGATGACCGGTACAATTTATTTTAGTGGCCCTGCAAAATTATTGGATACGAATAGTTTGTATTTATTGGGCTTTATTTTCTTTTTCGCAGGTTTGGCATTTAAGATCTCAATTGTACCATTTCACCTATGGACAGCGGATGTGTATGAAGGTGCCCCCGTTAATGTTACCTCCTACCTATCTGTAATTTCAAAAGGGGCTGCAGTATTTATTTTCACAATTTTACTCTTTACTGTATTTCGTCACATTACTGTTCATTGGCAGGGGGTCATTTATATCACGGCAGTGTTGACCATGATAATTGGTAACCTGTTTGCCATCCGGCAAAAGAACCTCAAGCGATTTCTGGCCTTTTCATCTATCGCTCAGTCAGGATTCATCTTTTTGGGGATTATCAGCGCTACCACCTTTGGGATGGCAACGGTCGTTTATTTTATATTGATTTATGTCTTCTCCAACCTGGGCGCTTTTGGTGTGGTTTCGGTAATATCACAAGTTACCGGCAAAGAACAGATGGATGATTATAATGGCTTGTATCGTACAAATCCAAAATTAAGTTTGGTGCTGATGCTATCCTTGTTTTCCCTTGCAGGCATCCCTCCTGTTGCAGGTTTCTTTGGCAAGTTCTTTCTATTCACGGCTGCTGCCCAGCAGGGATATTATTTGTTGGTCCTCATCGCTGTCCTTAATGCAGTCATTTCGCTCTATTACTATCTCCTTGTTGTAAAAGCCATGTTCATCAATAAGAGTGATACCCCAATTGCAAGATTCAAAAGTGACCTCTCTACCCGTTTTGGATTGCTCATTTGTGTTGCAGGAATAGTGGTGATCGGATTTATTGGTTTTATCTTTGACCATATTCTATCATTGTGCATGAATATGTTATAGGTTATGACATTGACAAAAGGTAAACATATTGTAAAGGAGATCGATGGTACACGATGCACTGTTGTGGATACAGGTATTACCAAAGAGCGGCTCCAATTCCTTACAAACCTGCTGGAGCATAATGGATTTGAAATAAAAGAAGAGAAAGAAGAAGGAAAGGAAGAGGAAAATCAGGAACCCACTTATATTATAGGTGTCACCGATCTTACCTTTAATCCGATTATAGCTGTTTACCAAAGGAAATTGCTCACTATCGACGGCCGCAAAGTCACGCCGGCATATTGGGATCAACGGTCAGAGGAAACTGATCCGAATTATTGGGATTTAGGGGTGAGGGGTGAGGGGTAAGTGGTGAGTGCAAAGGAGTGGCTAATAGAAGTTATTTTTAAATTATATGGTGTTCCTTTTCTTTGAGAGTTTTCTTTACGTTTGAATGTAACTTTTATCCAAAAAGTGTTACAAGATTTCTACCCTGTAAATGATAAATTAGTGGCAATTTCTCTCTATCATAACGCTTGAACGAATGGGTAGCCTGATCACAGTTGAATATGAAACATTGATTTTTCAGGCTGGGGGAATGGAGGTGGAAGGGATGAGGGGTGAGGGATGAGGGATTAGGGGTGAGGAGCTAGAAGGATGTATTGATTTGCAAAAACAAAATATGGCAATACAAAAGTTTGAAGATATTAAAGCTTGGCAAAAAGGACAGGTGTTCGCTATAGCAATCTATTCTACTTTCAGCACATTGAAAGATCGCGGATTCAATGATCAGATTTGTAGGGCGTCTGTTTCTATTTCCAATAATATCGCCGAAGGATTTGACAGAAGTTCTCATGCTGATTTTAAAAGATTTCTATATATCGCAATCAGTTCTTGCAGTGAAGTACGATCAATGTTATACTTAGCTGAAAAACTAAATTACATTGACCTGAAAAGAAAAAATGAATTGCTTAGCAGCAGCAACGAAATTTCAAAAATTATAAGAGGCTTAATAAAATCTCTATAACTCAAAATCAAACTCTTCACCATCTTCACCTAAATACCTACTCTTTATCTCTCAAATCCATATACATACTCCATAATCCTCCCATCTCTATACTAACA
>CAZNGA010000015.1:15161-17570 GCA_964572485.1 uncultured Chitinophagales bacterium | reverse complement strand
CTCACCACTTACCCCTCACCCCTCACCCCTCACCACTCACCACTAAATCCTTACCTTTTGGACATATAAAATTGTTTTCATACCTTTAATATTACGATTCATTTAATAGCAATTTGGGGAAATCAATAAAATGAAATACAGAGCTCAATCATTCACCGTTATCTTGACAATTCTTTTTTTCGCAATATTTTCAAGTTCATGCGAAAAATTAGATTTAAAAAAATATGCACCAAACTGCATCAAAAGAAAAATCAGAAAAATAAAAAGGGAAGAGGTACAAAATCCACCTGCTAAAGTATATGAATGGAAAGTTGACGGGAAAACCTATTATTATATTACCTCGGATTGTTGTGACCAGTATAACTATTTGTATGACAATAACTGTAAGCAAGTATGTGCCCCGGATGGTGGATTTTCGGGAGGAGGAGATGGTAATTGTCCAAATTATAAAGGCCAAATTAAGCTAACAATGATTTGGGAAGATGAGAGGTAATATAAAATGAATAAGTTAAAAACTAAATGCAACGATTTGGTTAAGTTCCAACTTGAATCTACCGGAGAAAAAGTGCATAGCTCGTAACAACTCGAAAAATGGGGGATAAAATTAGATCCATATTAATATTAGTAATCATCATGAATGGATGTAGTCAGAAAAGTGAAGAACACATATCGGATTCGACATCCGAAATATTTAGTTCTGTAGAAAAAATTGAAGGTACACTTGATTATATAAGTGGTTTGAATGATAAATTTGATAAAATTGAGAAATACTTTATACCCGAAAAACTGGACTCATATGATTGCTCACTAATTGACAAGTACTTTAAAAAAAAGAATCATGAGCTAATAACTAAACTTATTAAAATTGATTCAATTAATTGTGAACATATTTTCGGAACTTATAAAAATGATTTTGGTGATTTCTGTTCTGGTTATTGGCTGTCTTATGTGAATCAAATACACAACTTCTACCCAATTACTGTAATTCAATATTATGGTGTAGTTGAGAGACCAATTGTACTAGTATTATTCGATAGGCACGGAAATGTTGTTAATTCATTGGAAGTTGCAGGTCTTTATGGTGAAACCGGAGGATGTCTGTCCTCCAAATACTTAAATGATACAACACTTATTCGGAATTTTGAATGGAATGAGTTCGGAGTTGATTCTATCACCGGAGAAGAATTATGGGAAACTGAATACTCGGTTCAACATGCAACAATATTGTCATCTGGTAAAATCGAGATGAAAGAAATTAAAAGATGGAAAGAATAATCAAAACGGGCACTAACATCAGCTGCTATGTAAAGCGATAAGACCAGGAAAGGATATAAAGATACGATTATCTCATTGATCTTATTTTTATTTGTTTACTTTAGAAACAGGGTAAATTTGGGTATTATTTAATCAACAAAATATATTAATTCTGCACGGCTATTAGCCGGAACGTTGTATTTAATTTAACATGAATGAGCTAAAAGAAATAAAAGCCGAACCAAAAACTGGGAGTGAATACCTGACCGTAAACGGACAAAAGACAAGTTATAACCTATTGGATTTTTGGCGTTGGAGTGTATCAGATCTTTTAAGTAATGCGACACGTGGAGTGTTTGCTGAATTTATAGTAGGAACAGCCATTGGACTTGATCCTAATAATTTAAGGGACGCATGGAGCGCCTATGACTTAACCACGAATGAGGGTATAAAAATAGAAGTGAAATCTGCTGCTTACATTCAAAGTTGGAATCAAAAAAAGTTGTCAACGATTTCATTTTCAATTAAACCTTCAAGATATTGGGATGCTGAGACAAACATGCAACATGATGAATCCAAACGACACGCAGATCTTTATGTGTTCTGTCATTTAAAACATACAGTCCAAAATACAATTGATCCCTTGAAAATGGAACAATGGGATTTTTATATTCTTCCAACTTTTAGACTTGATAACTACGAAAGAAGCCAACATTCAATCACATTAAATTCACTAAAAAAATTAGCCAATGCAAAGAAGTACGATGATCTAAAAAATGAAATAATAAAAGCATATAAAGAACAAAAAACCATTTAGTTCATTGTACAAAAAATAACTGATATAGTAGTATTATAATAAGTTAAAAGATCTGTACTTCGAAATCGCCTACTTTTCATATACTTTCCAACACCCTCACTCCTCAACATCTTCAACTTAATCCCTACTCTTTATTTCTCAAACCTAAATACTTACTCCATATCCCTTCCACCTCACCACTCACCCAACTAGTCCAAGCTTACAAGGCAAAACTGGTGCAAGGTTCCCCCCTTTGTGTTAAGTTTTCACGAAGTGAGAATTGATCCCTCACTACTTACCCCTCACCCCTCACCCCTAATCCCTCATCCCTCACCCCTAATCCCTCTCTCCCCCAAATT
>CAZNGA010000015.1:0-15061 GCA_964572485.1 uncultured Chitinophagales bacterium | reverse complement strand
ACCCCTCACCCCTAATCCCTCATCCCTCACCCCTAATCCCTCTCTCCCCCAAATTTTCCGTATCTTCGCAGCGGGAGATGAACCTGGAAGATCTATTAACATTATATCGGCGTGATGAACGAACGCAGCAAATAATAGACAAGATCGGCACCACCCCCCCCGCCCGTCTTCATCTAAAGGGAGTAGTAGGTTCTGTCGACACCTTTATCAGCGCCGCCCTCTTTAAGAACTTTGGCTTCAACCACCTCATCATCATGCGCGACAAGGAGGAAGCCGCCTACTTTCACAATGACCTCGACAACATCCTAGGCAAAAAGGATATCCTCTTCTTCCCCGATTCCTATAAACGTCCCGGCCAGTTGGAAGAGATCAACAAGAATAATGTGCTTCTCCGCCTTGAAACCATCACCCATCTTAAGAATAGCACCACCAAAGGTGAATTCATCGTCACCTACCCCGAAGCACTCTTTGAAAAGGTGATGAGCACTGAAACAATGGATGAGGACATCCTCACTTTCCAGATAGGAAGTAAGGTGGATATTGATAGCGTGATCGATTCACTGGTAAAACACAACTTTGAACGAACGGATTTTGTCTTTGAGCCGGGGAATTTCTCACTAAGAGGCGGCATCATCGATATCTTCTCTTTTGGTAATGACCAGCCCTACCGCATCGAACTCTTTGGCGATGAGGTGGAATCGATCCGTGCCTTTGATCCGCTTAACCAGCTTTCACTGAAAAAGATACAACAGGTCTCCATCATTCCAAACCTACAGACCGACAACACTTCAGGTAAGAAAGTGCCCCTCCTGGAGATCATAGGCCTCAATACCATCGTATGGTCAAAAGATATGCAACTGACCCTTGATGTCCTTCAAAAGTGTTTTGAAAGAGCTCAAAGTATATACGAACTCATGCAGGGTATGGATGACATCGAGGATGACCGCATTCTCTTCTCTGAGAAACCGGAAGGATCATTTCAACCATCAGAAATCTTCTTGTCAACACTAGAAAAGTACGCCATCATTGAAACAGGAAATAGAAGTTATTTCGATTCATCCGATACGATCGAATATGATATTACCCCACAGACCTCCTTCAATAAGAACTTTGACCTGCTCATAGAGAATTATCACCAAAATCAAAAAGATGGGATCACGAATATCCTCTTTGCAGATAATCCAAAACAGATAGAGCGCTTCTATAGCATCTTTGAAGACCTGGAAGCTAAAGTGCAGTTCTTCCCTTTCCCAATGGCCATCAATAAAGGTTTTGTAGATAAGCACCTGAAGGTGGCCTGCTATACCGATCACCAGATCTTTGAACGCTACCATAAATACCAGATGAAAAGAGGGTATTCAAGGGATAAGGCCCTTTTGATGAAGTCCTTAAAAGAGCTACGGCCGGGCGATTACATCACTCATATTGACCATGGGATCGGACAATTCTCCGGATTGGAGAAAATTGAGGTCGACGGGCAATCACAGGAAATGGTGCGGCTGGTTTACAAGAATAATGACTTGTTGTATGTGAGCATTAACTCCCTCTACAAAATCGCTAAGTATGTAGGAAAAGAAACCATCCCTCCCAAGGTCAACCGGCTGGGATCTAACACATGGGAGAACCTGAAGCAAAGAGCAAAACGAAAGATCAAAGATATTGCCAAGGACCTGATCAAGTTGTATGCAAAAAGAAAAGACCAGCAGGGATATACATTCAGCCCTGACAGCTATCTGCAATTTGAATTAGAGGCTTCTTTCATCTATGAAGATACCCCTGATCAGGTGAAAGCCACACAGGCCGTAAAAAAACATATGGAATCATCATATCCAATGGATATGCTCGTGTGCGGAGATGTCGGATTTGGAAAAACAGAGATCGCCATCAGGGCCTCCACCAAAGCCGTTGCTGACAACAAGCAGGTAGCCATGTTGGTTCCTACAACTATTCTTGCTCTACAACATTACAACACATTTAAAGAACGGCTGAAAGATTTCCCATGCCGGGTAGATTATCTGAACAGGTTTAAAACTACAACTCAAAAAAAGGAGACCCTCAAATTGGCCGCTGAAGGTGCGATCGACATCATCATTGGGACTCATGTCCTTTTGGGAAAGAACTTTAAATTAAAAGACCTAGGATTATTGATCATTGATGAGGAACAAAAATTCGGCGTGGCGGCAAAAGAAAAGTTAAAGCACCTGAAGGTGAATGTAGATACCCTTACTTTAACAGCAACCCCTATCCCTCGTACCCTGCAATTTTCATTGATGGGTGCCCGGGATCTGTCTGTCATAAATACGGCTCCACCCAACCGTCAGGCCATCCAAACAGAATTGCATTTGGAAGATGAGGAGTTGATCAGGGAAGCACTTTATTACGAGGCAAACCGTGGCGGGCAGGTCTTCTACATCCACAACAAGGTCAAGGATATTGATCATGTGGCTGATATGGTCAGGAACCTTTGTCCCGACCTCACAGTTAAAGTGGCGCATGGGCAGATGGAGGGCAAAGCATTGGAAGAATCGATGAGGCAATTCATCAGGGGTGATTTTGATATTTTGATCAGCACCAACATCGTGGAATCAGGACTGGATATCCCTAATGTAAATACGATCATCATCAACAATGCCCATCATTTTGGGTTGAGTGACCTTCACCAACTCCGTGGTCGAGTTGGGCGTTCAAACAGGCAAGCCTTCTGTTACCTGATCACTCCTCCCGTTTCTACCTTAAGCTCGGATGCAAGAAAACGATTACAGACCATTGAAGAATATGCGGATCTTGGTAGCGGATTTAACATTGCCCTCAGGGACCTTGACATTAGAGGAGCCGGCAACTTGCTGGGAGGTGAACAAAGTGGTTTCATTGCAGAAATAGGCTTTGAAATGTATCAGAAGATCCTTGATGAGGCCATCCAGGAATTAAAGGAAAAAGATCTTAATGACCTTCCCGGAAAGCAACCTCAAAATGACTCTTTACCTGATGAGTTCATCAAGAACTGCCAGTTCGATACCGACATAGAGATCCTGATCCCTGATGATTATGTATCGAACATTCAGGAACGATTACATCTGTACACACAATTAAATTTGATCAAAGATGAAGAGGAGATCGCTGAATTTCAGACTCAATTATCCGATAGATTTGGGCCCATTCCCAAGCAGGTCAAGGAACTCATTAATGCAGTAAGATTACAGTGGGTAGCAAAGCAATGCGGATTTCAAAGTGTTATTTTAAAAAATGAGCGGCTGCAGTGTTTCTTTATTGACAATCAGGAATCCCCTTTTTATCACTCTCAGACATTTACAAAAACCCTTCGCTACATTCAGCAAAATGGAGATCAATGTCATTTAAAACAAACGGCAAAAAGTCTTATTCTCACCTTCAAGAATGTATCCTCTTCAAAAATGGCAAAAGATATGCTTGATGAGATGAGTTTGGAGATCCTGAAAACAGAAAAAGACAGCGCTTAGCGCCTGCTTGCTAATTTTACCAATAACCTTAATATTTCCAGGTAGAGCCAAATCAGGGTAACCATCAATCCAAAGGCAGCATACCACTCCATATATTTCGGCACTTTCTGCTCTGCTCCCTGCTCAATGAAATCAAAATCCAACACCAGGTTCAGTGCGGCAATAATGATCACGAACACGCTAAATCCAATCGCCATCAATCCATTTCCATGAATAAATCCTACACTCACTCCAAAAAATCCTAAAATAAATGTGACCAGATAGATCATAGCTATTCCCCCCGTAGCTGCAACCACACCTAATTTAAAATTCTCTGTGGCTTTTATCCACCCCGACTTATAAGCTAACAATAAACAAAACAGAGTCCCAAAAGTAAGACTAACCGCTTGCAGCACGATCCCCGGGTATGCCATTTCAACGATCGCTGAAATCCCTCCTAGAAATACACCTTCTATTAATGCATATAACGGTGCCGTAACATAAGCCCCTTTTTTGTTAAAAATGGTGATCAATGCTAGAACTAATCCACCAATGGCCGAGCCGATAAGCCATGGATATAAAGTTCCGGCAGATTCTACGCCAACTCCCATGAATCTATTCCACATCCATCCGGCAGAGATCATGACCAAAAACAATAATAAAAAGGTCTTATTTACTGTCCCTTTAATGGTCATGACACCGGAGGTATCATCAAGATTACCGATCTTAGTAAAGGTCTTGGCATTCAATGCCGGGTTCGCAGTTCTCATAATTATTGGTTTTGATGATAATTATAAGAAAAATATGTCAATTCCGAAGGATAGGGGGCGAATTTCTCTAAGGGCCAGGTACCAAAAAGCCTGTCCGGGCATATTGGCAACTTATGTCCCCGGACAGGCAGGTGAGTGTAATGAGCAGGAAAAAAGGGAAACAGAATAAAACAGAAATTATAAAAACAAAGCTCTTGTATCGATACCTCTCCTAAAATGGGAGGTCATCAGATGGCTCTTCAGCAACTAATTCTTCTTTAGGTACTTCATCGGTGGAAGGGGGAACGCCAACGCCATTGCTCGCCTTTCTATCGAGCATCACCATCTTATCCATAACCACATCAGTAAACCAGCGAGTATTGCCCTCTTTGTCATCCCATGTTCTTGTCTGCATCATCCCCTCCAGATAGATCAAGCTTCCTTTTTTAAGATACTTCTCTACAACTTCTGCCAATCCTCTCCAGGCGGCCACGCGATGCCATTCCGTTTTTTCAACGAACTCGCCCTTCTTATTCTTGTAATTTTCAGAAGTGGCTAAAGAAAATGAAGCTTTCGCGACTCCGCTGTCAAAGTACCGGATTTCAGGATCACTCCCTAAATGTCCGATCAGTGTTACTTTATTGATTCCTTTCATTGTAAATGGATTTAATTATAAAATATGTAAAGTGATAAATAAACTTATACAATGATACAGCTAGGGGGCCAATGAAACAGAAACAGTTTTCGGCAAAAAGTTACACTCAAGTGCAAAAACCTTTTATAACAAAGCTTACAATCAAATTTATAAGGGGATTTTAATGAAATTTCATTACTTTTAGCCATCTTCTCAACTACCAAAAAGCAAATATGGCCTCGAATTATACCCTTATTTCATGTATCATTTGTCTGTTGGCATTAGGGTGCACTGCACCTCCTGATAAGGATCTCGCAACAATTTTTAATGAAATAGATAATGAAGTTTCACAAAACTCCAAAGCCTATGAAACGCTTGAGGAGTCTATTGAAACTATTGGACACCGGCTGACAGGAAGTGAAAATGGGAGGAAGGCAGAGGAATTTACCTCTAATTTATTTCGTAGCTATGGTTTTGAGAATGTCCGTTTTCAGCAGTTTGAAATGAAGGCATGGATGCGTGATACTGTATCCCTTTCTATTTCGGGGGAAGATTACACTATTGCAGTGCCTACAGTTACCCTGGCACATTCCACACTACAGGCGAATATATCTGCAAGGATCATTGATGTGGGTAATGGTCTTTACAAAGATTTTGAACAAAAGAAAGAGAGTGTTGCAGGCAAGATCGTACTCATGAACATTGGAATTTATCCAAAGGATTCAACACTTCGCAATTTGCACAGATCTGAAAAGACCTCACTGGCCATTCAATACAATGCCGTCGGTGTAATAATTATCAATAATAAAGAGGGAGGGGTATTATTAACGGGAACTGCCTCTGTTACAGGTGAGGTGATCCCTATACCCGCAATCTCGATCGGTTTGGAGAATGGAGTAATGTTAAAAGAAAAGTTGCTGACAGAGCAATTAACAGGAAATATTCAAATGACGAATACATCTAAATATATTGTCGCAAGAAATGTAATTGCAACATTGGAGGGCTCTGAACTTCCAGATGAGGTCATCATCATAGGTGGGCATCTTGATTCATGGGATCTCGCTTCCGGTGCCATTGATAATGGCATTGGGACTTTCAGTATTATTGATATTGCCCGAACTTTTATTACTCTTGGCCTAAACCCCAAAAGAACCATTCAATTTGTAATGTTCATGGGTGAAGAACAGGGTTTATTTGGTTCAAGTTATATGGAAAATAGTATGGCTCAGGATGGAACAATCGATGGCCTAAAGTATATGATCAACCTTGATATGGCTGGGAATACCAGTGGTTACAATACTTTTGGAAGAGATGAAATAGTCAGCATGATCGACTCCATAGGTGATATCATCGCCACAATTGACACTTCTTTCGAAAACAATAATTCTAATCATCCCTGGCTGCACAGCGACCACCAGCCATTTTTGTTATCAGGGATACCCATCCTTGGACATAATGGCAATTTGGGAGCAAAAGTATATAAGTACTATCATTCCAACGGAGATCATTTTTCTTTGGTAAATAAAGCGCACATGCTCAGATGTGTTAAGATCACAGCCATGATGCTATACGCACTGGCAGATGCAAATACGATTCCATCAAAAAGATGGAATGATGATGCAATAAAGGATTTTCTGATCCATCACAAGATGAAAGAAAAGCTGGTAATAGGAAAAGATTGGAGGTGGTCTGACTAAAGGTCAGCTGACGATATCGTTTCTTATAGTATTGATCTTTGCTTTGATCCCACCAATTTGGCTGTTCTTAATATTTACCTTTAGTATTTCACCTGAATCGGAATAATCAATTGAAATATCATTATAAATGTCCCTGATCTCCCCTAATTGTTTCACCAAATTACTGATTTCACTGTTTTCACTGTATCTGCTCAACAACTCAATGATATTGGCAAGGTATTCCTTCTGCATTGCAACAATATGCTTGATCTTAGTGTCATACTCTCCTTCCGATAATCCAATGATCAAATACATCCCTTCCAGAAAACTGCCGGTTATTATCAGCAATCCGGCATCTTCCCGGTCATTCTCCTGCAAATATTTATGGGACTTTGCAAAAGCTGATAGAATAATGTGGGTCAATGAATCCTGGTTGTCAATATTCTTTTTAAAATCCCTAGCTGTAGAAATATCGAATCCTGACATAATATCCAACTCCTTCGCCAATTTTTGAATAATTGACATATAATAAATGGCGGTTTGGTCCTTATGGTAGAGAGTGGTATATCCCATATCCACGCCAAAAATGCCGATGTTCAATGCTTTCAAATAATTCGTTGAAAAATTGGCAGTAGATTGGTTGGTAGGGTTCAACAACTCTTCATAATACCCCATATTAAATATTTTGATCGCCGTTGCTATTTGCAATGGAGATGGCAGGGTGTATAGTGTAAAAGCATTTGGATCGATAGTATCAACGGCCATGACCTCACTGAGACTATCGACATTATTTTCTTCGTCATTTGAACTATCACTAGCACATCCAAATAGGAGTGGGATCAATAGGATCATCAATCCGTACCCTTGTATGTTATTCTTTTTCATTTAAACTATATTATCGTGAAATTAATAATATCAATTATTGAACGCTTATTTTCTTGTTTATCTTATCTTTCTTGGTAGACCCATAAATAATATAGGTTCCCGGTGCCAAATTATTGGTGTTATTTATATAAAAACCGTTTCCCTGCTTTACAGGAACCGTAGATGTAATTTTGTTCCCTTTAATATCATACAATCCTATCGTTACAAAATCATCGTTCTCGCATCCTGATAAAGATATCTGACATTGATTATAACATGGATTCGGGGTAACACTGATTATGCAATCAGGAGATGCATTCATATATACTGCAGATGTTAGTCCGACAACTTTAGTTCTCCCATCCAAGTCTGTTTGGCTTAACCGGTAATAGGAGGTGCCATTAAACGGATCTTTATCTGAAATAGAATAATGCTGTTGTGAAAAAGAGTTCCCATTGCTTTTAATTCTTGCTATAGGGCTAAATGAAAGTCCATTGATACTCTTTTCGATCGTAAAAAAGTCGTTATTCATCTCCATAGCAGTACTCCATTCAAGTGCAATATAGTCAGATTTTACAACACTTGAAAATTTTACAAGCTCAATTGGTAAGGTAGCAAATTCCAAGTTGCAGCTAGGCAATACTTGAGCTGGAACGAATATTCCATTCAGAAACATTCTCATCTCATTGAGCTTTTTCAAATTAGAAAAACCAAGTCCTTTTGTAAAATCATGGCCCCCTAAATAAAAAACATTCCCCCCGCTCTGTAGTGGGCTGATAAATTTAGCCCCTCCCGCAATGATCAATGAAGTATCAGCGCTGGCAACTGCAGGATAAAAAAATGTATGCCACTTTGATCCGGGTCCTAACTCCCAGTTCATTAAGCCCCCTGCTTCATTCTCATACACGGTCCCATCCATCTGCATATATGCCAGGTCAGAATTATAATAGGTATGTGATTCAGGTATGCTATTAATAATAGAAATCCCAGAAGTACTATGGTAAAAGCAATAGTTACAATAGGTTGCAATACCCATACAGGATGTAAAAAAATTTCCCCCATTTTCTACATAAGTTTTAACAACATTAGTAATATTAGTATCTGTAAGAGTTAAAGTTTCCCAATGTGGCTCACAACAATAGGTATAGCAATACCCCGAATCGTCAATTGACTCAGCAAGAATAATATCATAACTGGTTAAAGCGGCAGAATCCAGAATCTCAGTTAACACCACTGAATAGCTTCCATTATCTAACACAGCTATTTTCGGTTTATAGCTAATAGTATATCTAATATCAATGGGTTCGTCTGAGATTAGCAGATACACGGCAACATCATTACCAAATGCATTGATCACTGAATCAGCAGTTACAAAATAAGCCACATCAATGATAAAGGGCCCACCCCGAAAACTGATAGATGCAGGAGCTCCTGGAGTCGGGTACATTGGAATTACTGAAGCAGTAAAATCAGTACCCCCCATAGATTTCCCGGATTTGATCGCCCATTTGAGTGGGACTTGATTGGCCAATAAGGCATAGGCCAGTCCATATGCTTTTAAATTAAATGGGCTTACTAATCCTTGATTTGTTGTGTCCATAGCAATTATCAAGGAACCGCTGCTGATGGTATCAATATTTGCGGGAGGATTAGGTAGGTCATACCCCTGTCCAAAACTAAAAATGGATGTAAACAACAAAAAGGTGCTTACCCCAATTAAAATATGCGGATTTTTATAATATATTTTCCTTATAGACAACTATCCCTCTATTCTCTTTTAATAATTATGTAAGGGCTGTGAAAGAAAATGTACAGGTAGTGATCTTATATGCAATCCAAACTGGATTGAAAGATCATTGAATAATAACCTTTTGATTTACTTTTGACCCCATGGTTGCTCCGTAAACAATGTATGTACCCGGAGCTAGATTATTGGATGCATTAATAAAAAATCCGTTCCCTTGCTTAATAGGCACTGCATTTCTAATTTCTTTACCCATGGTGTCAAACAATGCAATTTGTACAAAATCATCATTTGAACATCCGGTAAGGGTAATGTCACATTTTCCGCGGCATGGGTTAGGAATGATCTTCATTTCACAATCAGTTCCGCCCTCCTCATAGGTGGCTGAAACAATGCCAACTTCCTCACTTGTTCCATCCATATCAGTTTGAATTAACTTATAATAAGTAGTGCCAGGCAATGGTTGCTCGTCAAATGCAGCATAATGTTTCTCTGTACTGCTTGTGCCGGCGCCATCGATCTCCGCCACAACTTCATAGGAAATTCCATTTCTGCTTCTTTCTAAAGTAAAGAATCTATTATTGATCTCTGTAGCTGTTGTCCAATCCAATCTAACACTATTACCTTCC
Source organism: uncultured Chitinophagales bacterium (assembly GCA_964572485.1). Taxonomy (GTDB): domain Bacteria; phylum Bacteroidota; class Bacteroidia; order Chitinophagales; family CAZNGA01; genus CAZNGA01. The sequence continues at coordinate 5,310 of CAZNGA010000015.1, read as the reverse complement.
ACTTTCGCTGTATATGCCGAAAGTTCAATGGGTAAAGTGAAAGGGTCAAATCCACCACCTCCTCCTCCTCCGTCACCACTTCTATCATCACTTGATTCATCACTCTTTCTGCTTGCATCATCAGTACTATCTGTTGGCTCCTCACCAAGAAGGCTTCTGGAAAATACAGGTGCTGATGACACACTACCTAGTAGTATCGCTTCAGGTAAATGTTGATCATTTTGTTGAAATGATGTAGGTGTCTGATCACTTTCTATTTGTGAAAGCAAGTGTTGAATATTTTCATTTTGGGTTCCCAATAATGCACCAAATGTTAAAGTAGTGGTTACAATACTGAACAATAACAATTTCTTATTTAACCTTTTCATATCTATAGTTTTATTTCTTTAAAGTTAGTAATTATTTGATTTTCATTCAAATTATATCTCCTCAATATTCCTACTCATATTTCATTGAATTTGTTACAATTTTAGTAATTTTGAACAAAAGGCAATGAACATGAGAAAAATAATCATATTTATTCTCCTTTTGTGGTTCATAGCTCCTAGTTGTGGTAGTCAGAAACGGGGATCGCCGGTACACAAGATGGGTAAAGTGAACAAAAAAGTTCGCAAAAAGTCTAATAAAACCCACCGGCTGGGGCGTTTGAGAAAGAACAAACACAAAAGAGGTATTAGAAAGACCCATAATGTACCTATAAAACAAAAACCTGTGAAGTCAAAGAAAAAGGAATGGTAGCCTGAACTCCTTTATTAAATTATTTATACTATTTATTCTACCGGTTTGTTTCAATATTTTCCCATTATCAGCCATATAATATGAAAGTGTCCATTATTTCTAATTTCCTGGCATTATTGTTTATCATAGTGTCCATTTTATCTTGCCAAGATCCATCACCAAATGATAAAGATTTCGAGACCGCAGATTCACTTACCCACCATTTAGAGGAAACTTACCCTGATACTCTTGCTCAGAATTTATTAGTGGCTACCCTCATAGACAGTAACTGGGTCTTTGTGGAATTAAAAGGTATTCTGATCGTTGCCCTGGAAGAAAAACTCAATAATGAATTCTCTATAGAGAAATTGTATATCAGCCCCTCTGCTCACTATGAGGGATTTTCTGACACTATAACTTATTATCTTGAAGGCAGGAGCAAAGGAGTAGTTAGCTCGGCAGTGGTTGCAATTGAATTGATGATCGAAGATAGTGTTAATCTGGTTGTAAATCCAAAAGGACAATTACATAGTTGTCTCCCTCCAGACTCTGGTTTATGCATCTTTACCACTCAAGTTGGAAAAATAATTGGTTGCGATTGTATTCATAAAGACACTAGTCGAGTATGTGACTACATCACCTCAAAGGATGTTCTCCTTTCCATTTGATAGTGGGCTCCTCACATCAAGATATCACCCATATTACTAATTCATTAGAAAAAATATATCTTTATGTACATAATGGCACCTTTTAATATAAAACCCGAATAAAAATGGAAAATACAAATGAAAATCTCACAGTAAAACAAGTTTCGGTGAAATATGGTCTTTATGTAGGCCTTGTATTCATCATTTATGGGATGATCCTTCAGCTTACCGGAATGGTTGGCGATCAAATATTGCCAATGATTCAATATTTATTCTTGATCGGAGGTATTGTGTTGGCGCACAATGCTTTTAAGGAAGCAAATGGAAATTTGCTTTATGGAGTTGGGTTAGGCATTGGGGCAATGGTGACCCTGGTCGGCGCCATTATTTCATCCGTTTTTTCATACATCTATACTATATTGGTCGATGACTCCATAATTCAAGTAATTCTTGAAGCACAAGAAAAAGGGCTAATTGATCAAAATATGAGTGATGAAGAAATTGAAATGATCATGCAAAAAGTGGAACCCTTTATTATTCCAGAGATCATTTTTCCTATCGGAATTATCGTTATGGTATTCTTTGGTTTTATTCTTTCTTTGATCATTACCCTTTTCACAAAGAAAATTGATGCGGAAATGGAATCTGCAGGAAAGATGTCTTCAGCAAGCAATGTATCACATCCTTCTGAAAACCCACCTGCCGAACCTACATTATCAGATGATCAGGAAATCCCCGATGGTAAGTAATCTCATCAGGGATAGGATCACATTCTGCTAATTCTGGTACTTAAAAGAAATGGTCATTGATCATTTCACCTTCTCAAAAGATGCTATGGTATGATCGATCCTGCTTTTTACCTCTTCTGTGGTAGGATTGAGTTCTTCGGTTGTAAATTTGCCATTATCTACATCAATGCGTTCAAAGATCTGAGCATATAGATTGTAAATGATCTCAAAGCTTAACTTGTATCGAGGTTCTACATTGTGGCCTATTGAATCAATTATTGATCTGGCCTGATCTTTATATCCCTTTGCAAATCCATAGTATTCTCTCATCAGACTCCTAAATCCATCACATATTTCATCACCCTCAGCGATTTGCCTGAGTTCATTACGGGTAAGATCATTTTTAACCAGAAGGTCATCAGGAAAATAATTCAAATTATTAAGTTGATCCTTTTGAAAATCCCTGATAATGTGCACCATATAACAAAAGTGGGCAGCAGGCTTGGCAACCTGCAAAATATCAAAAGTTGGCTTTTTGTATTGGTCATTCTTCTTTGAAACGCCGCATAAATGAACAAAAATAGATGCCGGTGCTACAGCAGCCCCTTCAGAATATTCGAGAAAACTTTCGAAGGTTTTAAAACCATCATGATGGATATCATAGATCATTGACTTTGTGAAAAGCTCCCAGCACCATAATGGTATCTTGTATTTCTTTATAATTCCTGTTAATTGTTCTTGCAGTTCATCATATTGGGTATCATCATTTAATGCCTTCATTAAATTATTCACCAACAAGGTAAATTGTTGTTTTTCATTCTTTGTAATGGCCCTTCCCTCAGACCTTCGGTTGTCGATCAAATCATCGATCACTCGCATAGAACGATAGCAAACTTTAGCTGCGTCATATCGTTCATCATCCCAAACGGTAGCAGCAATGTCCAGGATCGGATTCGAAAGTATCTGATAATAATCAATCGCATCCTTAAAGTCAACCATATCTAAAGCTTGCATTTCCATTGGCTTTCTTTATCAGGAAATTTTGCACTAAATATATAAAATATAAGGGAACTTTGTGATAAGAAAATAATCAAAACATAAATTGATCAACCTTCTTTAATTTTCCTTTCCTCGAATTCCTTTATAAGATCCAAATACTTGCTGATGTGCTCATCTCCAAATTTCACTTTTTCTACCTCATTGAATTTTTCCAGTATAGCTTCCTGGGATTCCTGGCTTAACGCATCATCAGCCATCTTATACAAAATATTGTCTTCCTTAAATATATGCTGTCTCAATAATTGGCAATATCCTCTGGCATTGTCAATTACTTTTTCTCCCTCATCATTATTTATGCCCTCTTCTAATCCTGAGACATAGCCCCTTCCAATGTCGTGCTCGTGGAGCATTTGCATCATAGGATTACAATGCATTTGGCTTGGGTCTTTACCCAATTCTTCAAAAAGGATGTCCTCCTCTTTGGCATGATGGAACTTGTCTGCATAGTTCTTGATGAAATCAATGGCCTTAATAAAAAAATCTTTATCGATCTGCTTATCAGACAAAATAGTATTGCATTCTGCCTCAATGACATCCAAAACCCTTATGATGTTTTGATGTTCTTTTGATAAAATTGTAGTTGCTCTTTCCACTCTGGTAAATCGTTTTTTGGTTATTAAATTTCAGGATCATTTTGCCGGTTTGCCAGACAACTCAATGATCACTGTAAAAGTACCTAATTCGATAGAATAGTCAAACAGGTGAGCGAATTAACATGAAAGCAAATAAGGTGTGTGAAGAAGTGTCCTCTCTCTTTTCTTTTTTCAATGAGGTGTTAGCGTTTGATAAACACCTGAACTATCTCCCTACCATCAGGTCTCTGGTTACCTTGAAAAAATACTTGCCGGTTGGATAATTATTGACATCAACTTTAATGATATTGTCACCAACGAAAAGATGATCATACTGTCTTGTTAGTAAACTGCCGGAAATTGAATAGATGGTAATTTCCATTTCCATTTCACTTGTAGTTGCAAGAATACATGTAGCATCAATTTTTACTGGATTCGGGTATAAGTTGACTATTGTTAATTCTTCCTTGGTCATATTCACTACCTGAACTTGCGAATAGGTATAATGGCCATCATAATCGACTTGCTTTAAGCGATAATATGAAGTGCTATTAAATGGGTTGTCATCATAAAATGTGTAATTCAATTCTAAATAGCTGTTTCCCGCACCAGGAATAGAACTGATCTCTTCAAAATCAACACCGCCTTTGCTTCTCTCAACAACAAAATAGTCATTGTTTATTTCTGTGGCGGTGGCCCAAGTGATCCTAACCGTGTTTCTGATCTGAGCCACATCAAATCTGCTTAATTCAATAGGTAAGACCGATGCTGCCCTAATGCTGCCACCAACAATCGCCCAATCCTCATCGTTGTGGGTGTAGCTTATGGTAACACTTGAAGCACCAATTTCATCAGAACTTGAGTGCCATAAGCTTTCTTCATTCTCAATTTCTGTCCTTTGGGTTTGGCCACCATTAGGTGATGGATCGGTGGCTTTTACACCTAAGGCATCAATCACCAATTCACCCGGAGAACTACTTAATGTTATGCTGGAGGGGCTAGAACTGCCCACTGCTGATCCATTACTTGAAAAAGTGCTGCTCTGGTTCACACCTGTATAGCTATTGACTCCAATTGAAAAGGTACGATCGTCATCCATAGTCACAACCACATCGTTAGCCCCAGTGGATGGTGCCAATAAATACCACATTTCAGTCCTAACTTCACCCCTTGTTGCCGCAGCTAATAATGATAAATTTGAGCCATCATAGGTAACTGAACTTACAGATCCCTCTTTTGAACAGATACCAACTACTAACAAACGATCTACTCCACTACATGTATGTGATACTGTAGATGAAGTAACTTCCTTGGCTTTCTTTGTGGTGGAAGCATCATATTCCACATTAGCCATTGATAGACCTGGGGACATACACCAGATCGCTAATGTCAATAAGGTGAGTAATTGTACACCATTCTTTCTACACTTAATAGTAATTTGCTTCATTTATTGCTCATTTTCACTTTAATCATTTCCTAGAATATACACATAGCGAAAGCCTATTGCAATGCTATAAGACTTGGGATGTCATATATGGGCATCTCTAATAACCATCTTCTACTGCAAACTATTCCTATGACCTACAA
>CAZNGA010000014.1:0-55789 GCA_964572485.1 uncultured Chitinophagales bacterium | reverse complement strand
TATGAATTGGGTTCTGTACAGTAGAAGAATCGCCATCGCCAAAGTACCATTTCCAACTGGTAATCCCTCCTGAAGAACTATCAATGAACTGAGTGTTTGCTAAAACACAAAGGTCTACATTGACAAAATCAGGCACCACAGCTTCAAGTATGATCAATGATTTTGTAATGGTATCGGCACAGGAGGCTCCAATAGCTATAAGAGTTATAACAAAAGTATCCGCTGTCAAATAAACGTTGATGGGATTTTGCAAAGTGGAAGTATTCCCATCTCCAAAATCCCAGGAAAGCCCGACAATACTACCTGAAGAACTATCATAGAATTGTACTACTTCACCGGCACAAAAGATCGTGTCATTGGTGTAGAATCCAGCCGAGGGGGCTTCAAAGATAACATTTGAAATTAGGGTATCCTGGCAGTTGCCATTGCTAACTATTAACCTCACAGAATAGGTGCCATAAACAGCATATAAATGAGTAGGATTTTGAAGTGTAGAAGTATTTCCATCCCCAAAATTCCAGTTCCAACTTGTAATGACTCCTGTGGAATTATCCGTAAAATCAATACTGTCAAGTAAACAGGCATTGCTATATACAAATGCAGCATTTACAGTTGGATATACGAAGACCGCTTTAGTGATTGAATCATAACAATTATTCGTGTCGCTAACAATTAAAGTGACATTGTAGGTGCCGCTAGTGGCAAACACATTATTTGGGTTCTGTGTTGTATCTGAGGAGCCCTCATCAAAATCCCACTGCCAGGAATTAATGGAACTGGCCCCGCTAAATGAACTATCTGTAAAAGAGGTGGTTTCTCCCAGGCAAACGGATGTTGCATTAAAATTAGCCGTAATATCTAAGATCACTTGTATGGTATCACTTCCAATGGTACCTAAGGAATCTGTTACCTGGATCCAATAGGTTCCGGTATCAGTGATAATTATTGAAGTATCAGTAGATCCAGTACTCCATAAATAGGTAATGGGTCCCGACCCCCCAGTAACAGATGATGTTATTGTATTGGTATCTCCACAATTCCAATAGAGATCAGTTCCCAGGTTGACAGCGAGGCACGCATCTACATATACACTATAAGAATAGGTTTGAAATCCATTAAAAGGGCAAGCATCATCCTGAATGGTCACTGTAAATGCGTATGGGTTTGAGCTAATATATGAAGTGTCAGGCGTCCAGCAAAAAGTTCCGGTAGGAAATGGGCTTCCTGCCGGAGTAAAAGTAGCTGTAGGAATGCCGCTATTCCAACTCATCGTCAATAATTGACCTGAATCTACATCATTGCTGTTAACGGTAAAGCATAGGGGTTGATCAGCACAAGTGGTAATACTAAAATTACCCGTACCATTGATACCTGACAAGGTTGGTAGGTTATTGTTCGGACAATTCTCCACATACAATTGAATATCTCTTATTACACTGCCGATCAATAAACCATTCCTGTATTCTTCAACCAATACAGCCATTACCGTAATTTCAATTAAGGTAGGAGTCATTGTTATATCTCCGGTGGCCGCATCAAGAGCCAATGGCGGAGTAGAACTTATAGGATTGATCCCGGAAAAGGGGAGGACATAATTTACATTTGCAAAAGCTGAAACTTTTGGAGTGATCAGATTATATACCAATGAATCCCCATCTACATCTGTGGCTCCGTGATTATAGCTGAATAATTGATTTAAGCAGACAAAAGAGACCGGATCATTTGAAAAAGTAGGAGTGGAATTACAAGGAGCATTCAAATTGTCAAGGGTAGCCTCAATATACATACATACATTGGTAGGATTAATATTTGTGATTGCATTATTTCTGTCGCACCCACTCCAACTAAAGACCCAATCTGTACAACTGGACGGAAGAGTAACGGTTGCAGTAAACTCATACTTTTGGATTCCCGGGTAAGTACCACCTACGCAAGTTGTAGTCAAGGAGGCGCATACAGGGCTGATATCCAGTCCTGTACCTGAAATTTGTGTTACAGTGGTTGATAGATTCTGTCCACAACTGGCAGAACTGTAGTTAATAGGATATGAATTACTGATACCGGCACCAATACAATCTCTGTAAACGGTTAGTAGTATCTCGTAATTATTTCCACCCAGACAGGACAAAGATATATCTGACCCAACATAATGAGTAGCGTACAAACTTGAATTCAGGTGAAGAGTGAATACAAGAAAGAAAAAAAATGAGACTATTTTAATGTAAAAGTTCTTTTTCACCAAAGATATTTATTCGATAATAAATGGGCTAATATTTAAGATCTAGATAGAGAATTTCGGCAAATCGATTTTACATATTTATAACGTAAAATAAGTGCAAAGGTTATAGTTATTTCCTTCTTCATGGTAAAACCAATTGGTGGAAGCTATGAATACCGCCTAATTCAAATATATCAACTTAATTGCAGAAAATGAAATGATTCAATAAAAGAATTAATTGTCTTCTGCATTTCATGAAAAAACCTTATCTTTCAAAAAACCTTACTATGAAATTTTTTCTAAATATTGGTTTATTATTGACAATTACCGTTGGTGTACTTAGTGCTCAAAATAAGCAGGTGAATTATTACCAATCTAAGGTATTGAAAAAAGCGATCGGCGAAACGATCGATGTATCTCAGATCGATGCAGACTGGGCCCCTTCCATGAAGAGATTGGAAATGCCCCCTCCCGGTTCAGGCAGCTATCGTGAATATTTGCGTCAGTTGAAAAAGGAGATATCAAAAAAGAAGAGAGATCGAAGTAAATATATGGAAGTAAAATCTTCCTCAACCCCTCAACCCTATTTGCTGGGAGGTTTTGAAGGGAATATCTGGTCAGGGAATATCCCCAATGATAATGACATGGCCATTTCAAATGATGGGATGTTGGTATCAGTTATTAACACCAATCTGTACATATTTGATGTCGCATTGGATTCTATGATGAAGAAACTCTCTTTAGCTGCATTTGCCGATACACTTGGCATTACAGGAGGAAAATATGACCCCAAAGTTGTGTACGATCCCAAATTAGATAAATTCATTGTTGTGTATTTGAATGGATTTTCAAGCTCAACAAGTTGGATCATTGTTGGATTTACAGAAACGAATGACCCTACCGGTAATTGGAACCTGTATGCACTTTCAGGAAATCCGATGAGCACTAATGTATGGTCTGATTATCCAATGATAGCGATTACAGATGACGAGCTTTTTATTACTGCAAATTTTATTCAGGATGACTCATCCTGGCAGGCAGGATTTGCCGGAAGTAATATTTGGCAGATAAATAAGAACTCAGGATATAATGGCGACAGCTTGATATATCGATTCTATAATGACATTACTTACGGTGGCAGCGGGAAGTATATTCGGAATTTGTGCCCCATACAAGGCGGAATTTCCACCCTTGGGCCAAATATCTATTTGCTATCCAATAGGAATTTTGATGTGGAAAATGATACGATCTTCATATTGGAGGTTACCAATATCTTAAGTGATATGGGAACAGTCTTACAAGTCGACATGTCTGTTTCGGGTACAAAATATGGAGTTCCTCCTCAGGCAAGGCAGGATCTGTCGCATACCTTTGAAACGAATGATGCCAGGATATTAGGAGGATTCTTAGAAAATAATAATATTCAATTTGTAGGAAACTCTGTTGTGCCAGGAACTGGATTTGCCGGAGTATATCATGGGGCGGTAACCGACCTGACGGGAGCAAAAATTGTTACCGGAGTATTAATAGGTGATGATTCTCTGGATTTTGGATATCCCAATATCTCATTTACAGGCCAGGCATCCGATGACCAACAGGCGATCATTACATTTAACCATACATCGCCGAGTGTGTTTGCTGGCTTTTCCGCTTTGTATTATAGAGGTGACGGAACCTATTCGGAGATTTTGACGATTAAAGAGGGAGAGAATATTGTAAATGTAATGAGTGGTAAAGAGGAAAGGTGGGGCGACTACTCCGGAACGCAAAGAAGATATAATGACCCCGGCAAAGTATGGGCCGTTGGTTCATTTGGCACCAGAAAGAAGGATCAACTTGGTGTATATAGGAAAACTAACGGAACCTGGATAGCGGAACTATTAACTCCTGACCAGGTACTTTTTGTGTCAGAAAGGCAGCGGGGAACAGACTTACAGCTGAAAGCCTTTCCAAATCCTGTTTCAGGTATCATTAATTTGGAGATAGATCTCAAGGAATCAGCCACCATTGAGGTATTGGTTTATAATATTGGTGGGCAGTTGATAAAAGAACTTTTTAAGGACCACGTATCTACAGGGAAATATGGATTCTATTTTTCAACAGATCCTTTGGCAGAAGGAGTTTATATGGTGATCGTCAAATGTAATGGGAATATTTTATCCCAGAAGAAGATCATTAAATCGAATAGGAATTAGCAAATCGGCATAATATTTTTGAGGGCTAACATTTTCATCTGTCAAATAATCACAACTTTTTATATAACTTAACGTAACAATGTATTTTTGGCGGGAGAAATAAATTTGGATGATATTTCAAAAATTAATATCTTTCGCTTCATAATTCTATCATTGAACCCAATTATCATGAAATTGCAAAGGATTTTTCTAACAGTACTGATACTTGTTGTTATTGGAGCGGATGCTTTCGGACAACGTGAACGTAGTGAAAGATCTATGACAAAGCCATATTATTTGCAAAAGGGTTTCATTTCTCTGAATGGTGGATTCTACTATTTTCAAAGACAAAAAACATTGTCATTGCCACTTTTCCTCAATCCTGATATTACAGTCGCAAGAAACATTACAGTAGGACCACTTCTTACCTATTTTAAGTACAAGCATTATGTTCAATATGATGAAAATAGTACGGGCGGCGTGAAGACCTTATATCCTGATGACCTTACTACATACAATCATATTTTAGTAGCTGTAAAAGGGACCTATCACTTCAATGATATTTTTACCAAATTATTAAAGATTGAGATACCCAAGCAATATGGCCTGTATGCTTCAGTATTTGCAGGTTATAACATTGTTTCCGTAAAATCCGATTCTGAATTGTGGACTGCTACCAAGGATTATGAAGATTCAAATATGAAGGCAGGGTTCTCTGTGGGAATTCGATTCCTTCATAATAAGAAGTTTGGTGGATTTATGGAGTATGGTGTTAACTCCTATGGCTATGGAGCATTCGGGCTTACATGGCTAATAAGCCGAGAGAAATTTTAATTCTCGCACCTCTTTTGTATTCAGATAACGCCACTTTCCCCTTGGAATATTTTTCTTTGTAAGACCTGCATACACAACCCGGTCTAATTTTTTTACCTTATATCCGAGATGTTCAAAAATACGTCTGACAATTCGATTCTTGCCAATATGTAATTGGATCCCAATTTGGCTCTTGTCCTTTTTATCTGCATAATCTATTTGGTCAACCATTGCTTTACCATCTTTAAGCTCCAGACCTGCTTCGATCTTCGCAAGATCTATATGCCCCACCTCCTTATCGAGGAATACGTGATATAATTTACTGACATTATTTGAAGGGTGTGTCAATGTTTGTGTGAGGTCACCATCATTTGTAAACAAAAGCAATCCGGTAGTATTCCTGTCTAATCTTCCTACAGGGTATAGCCGTAGATCAGAAGCATCTTTCACCAGTTCCATTACGGTTCTTCTACCACTCTCATCATTAGTTGTGGTGATATAATCTTTAGGTTTGTTGAGCAGAATATAGACCTTCTTTTCACGTGTAATTATTTTGCCTTTGAATTTTATCTCATCACTGTCTGAGATCTTATGGCCCATTTCTGTCACTATGATCCCATTTACTTCTACCTGCCCGTTTTTAATATGCTCATCTGCTTTTCTGCGAGAACAAATACCTGCATTTGAAATGAACTTATTCAAACGCATTGGAGGATTGCTTTCTTGTGGTGTATTTTTGTCGTTTTGCTCCATATAGTGCACAAAATTACCTCTTTAGAGGAATTTATAGAATTAAACTTTTATTAGGGCTGCTATTTGAATTAATACTAAGATTGCTGAGCATTTGCCCCACTTACAATTTCAGTAAGCTCTGTAGTGATATCTGCTTGTCTTTCGCGGTTATATTCAACCCTAAGATCACGGATCATCTCATTTGCGTTTTCGGTAGCATTATCCATGGCAGTCATTCTGGCACCATGTTCAGATGCGTTAGAGTCAAGCAGTGCTTTATAGAATTGAACTTTTATTATTTTGGGAACCAGTTCATTCATCATATAGGCCAATGAAGGTTCATAAATAAAATAGGGTTTTACAGTGGAGTCAACTTCAGCAGTACCCGTTTCCAATTTTGTGATCGGCAGGAATTGTTCTGTTGTTAAATTTTGGACTCCGGCACTTTTGAATTGGTTATATACTAATTCAATTCTGTCAAATTGTTTGTTAGTAAAACTTTTCATGATCTTTTCTGCAACAGGCATTACATTTTCAAAAGTAAGATCATCAAGTAGTTCATTCAGGTTTCTGGGAAGTTCAGTCCCTTTAATGTAATGCTCAGTTTTCTTAAAATAGTCATCTGCTTTTTTCCCAATGGTGAGGAGAGTGATCTTGCAGTTTTTATACTTCTCATTGATCAATTCATTAGTGAGCCGAATCACATTGGAATTGAAAGCCCCACATAAGCCTCTATTAGAAGTAATGGCAATTAACAACACTGATTTCAGATCTCTTTGATCGGCATATTCAGTAGAAATATCTGTTTCAAGATCTTCAATAATATGCTGCATGATGTTATTAAGCTTAACAGAATAGGGTCGCATGGCAAGAATTCTATCTTGAGCCTTCCTTAGCTTGGCAGCAGATACCATCTTCATAGCTTTAGTGATCTGTTGTGTAGATTGAACAGATGAAATCCTATTTCTGACTTCTTTTAATTTCCCGCCTGGCATCTTATTTCTTCTCTTTTGGTTTTTCAGGTGCAAGGTCAGCCGCAACTTTCTCGATCGCTTTAATTGCCTTTTCTGAAAGTTCTCCGCTTTCCAATTCATCTAAAATATCCTGGTGTTTGCTTTCCATTTGGGCAAGGAAATTCTCTTCAAATTCTTTGATCTTATTGACCGGGATATTGACCAGCAATCCATTCGTTCCCAAATAAATAATCGCGATCTGTTTTCCAACAGGCATGGGAGCGAATTGATTCTGTTTTAATATTTCAACATTTCTGAGACCCTTATCCAGCACTGCTTGTGTAGCAGCATCAAGGTCTGAGCCAAATTTCGCAAAAGCTTCCAATTCCCTGAATTGTGCCTGATCTAATTTCAGTGAACCGGCCACCTTTTTCATGGACTTCAACTGTGCGTTTCCTCCAACACGGGAAACTGAGATCCCAACATTGATCGCAGGCCTTATTCCGGCATTAAAGAGATTTGATTCAAGGAATATCTGCCCATCGGTAATTGAAATCACGTTGGTAGGTATATAAGCAGAAACATCACCTGCCTGTGTTTCAATAATTGGTAGAGCTGTAAGTGAACCACCACCTTTTACCATAGGTTTAATGCTATCAGGAAGATCATTCATTTTTTGAGCAATGTCATCATTCTCAATAATTTTGGCAGCTCTTTCCAATAACCTGGAATGGGAATAAAATATATCTCCGGGAAATGCTTCACGTCCCGGAGGCCTTCTTAATAATAATGAGATTTCACGATAGGAGATGGCTTGTTTTGAAAGATCATCATATATGATCAATGCAGAACGACCTGTATCTCTAAAGAACTCTCCAATTGTACAACCTGCGAATGGCGCAAAAAATCGTAACGGAGCAGGGTCGGAGGCACTAGAAGAAACGATTACCGTGTAATCCATACCTCCATTTTCTTCTAACACTTTTGCAGTTTGGGCAACAGTTGAGCCTTTTTGTCCGCATGCTACATATATGCAAAAGACAGGGTCACCTTTATCGAACCATTTTTTTTGATTGATGATCGTATCAAGGGTAATCGTTGTTTTACCTGTTTGTCTGTCGCCAATGATCAATTCACGCTGTCCTCTTCCAATTGGTATCATCGCATCAATAGGTTTTATCCCGGTCTGCAGAGGTTCTTTTACAGGCTGCCTGAAAATAACTCCCGGGGCTTTACGTTCGAGAGGCATTTCATAAAACTTTCCTTTTATAGGTCCTTTGCCATCCATTGGTTTTCCTAATGTATTGATGACACGTCCGATTAAGCCTTCTCCTACTTGTAAAGAAGCAATTGAACCTGTTCTTTTCACAGTGTCACCTTCTTTAATATCATCTGAGCTATCCATTAGCACTACACCTACATTATCTTCTTCAAGATTTAAAACGATGGCACTTGCTCCATTATCAAAGGTTACCAATTCTCCAGCTTTTACCTTCGAGAGGCCATAGATGCGTGCAATGCCATCCCCTACCTGTAGTACCGAGCCAACTTCTTCGAGTTCAGAATCGGTCTTAAAATTGGAAAGTTGTTGTTTTAATATCGACGAAATTTCGTCTGGTTTTACATCAACCATGATCAGTATTTTTTTATGTATGTATTTTTATCGAATTCTTTTTGAAGCTCCTCCAATTTTGCGGAGATGCTTGCATCATATAACTTATCTTCATATTGAAGGATCAAACCTCCTATGATCTTCTTGTCAACCTCCAAGGAAAGATCGATCTCTTTAACCTCGGAAGCTTCCATAACTATCTGCCCTATCTCTTTTTGCAGAGAATCTCCTAAAGGTGAAGCCGTAGTTAGCTTTATTTTTGTAATTGAATTGAGAACATTGTATTGATCTAAAAAGGCATTTGCAATTTTAGGAAGATAATACTCTCTTCTTTTTTGCACTGTGATCCTGAAAAAACGCAAACTCAATTCATCAACCTTATCAGAAAAAATTGCCTCCAGGATCTTGATCTTTTTATCTTCATTGATCACAGGGCTTTTCAACATCATTAGAAATCCATGATGGCTGGCAGCTACTTTACTAAATAAGATCATGTCCTGACAAACTTCTTCCAGTTTGTTCAGTTCAATGGCAAGATCCATAATGGACTTTGCATATCTTGAGGCTATGGTCAATACTGACATGAAATATTAGTTAAGCTTTACATTTTTAATGAGATCTGCCACATATTTCTCCTGATCCTTTTGGTCCTTTAATTCTCGGTCGAGGATCTTCTTTGTGATCTCAATAGCGATCGAACCCACTTCATTTTTGACTTCAATCATAGCAGCCATCTTTTGATTATCGATCTCTTTTTTAGCGATAGCCAAAATATTAGTTGCTTCTGCCTTGGCCTTTTCTTTGGCTTCTTCAACCATCTTATCCTTAGCTTCTTTGGCTTCTTTTAGGATCTGGTTTCCGGTTTCTTTTGCTTCGTTGATCATCCGCTGATTGTCATCCTGCATCTGAGACATTTGATGTTTTGCCTTTTCAGCTGCTTGTAGGGCATCTTCAATAGATTGTTCCCTCTCTTCCAAAGCAGATGTGATCGGCTTCCATGCAAATTTGGACAGTAGGAACAATACTGTGAAAAAACTAAAAGCAGTCCAAAAGATCAATCCTAAATTGGGAGTTAAAAGTTCCATAGTTATAATTGTTTAATCAACAGTAACATCTGTAAATGATGTTTTTTTGATCATTAAATAGTACATGATAAATTGCCTGCAATATCCTGAGGAGATGCAATGCACTTCTTCATATACAAATCGGTAATTACAGTACCAGGATCAAAAAGCAGATAACAACAGCAAAAAGTGCAACACCTTCGATCAGGGCAGCTGTAAGGATCATGTTTGCTCTGATATCACCGGCTGCTTCAGGCTGTCTGGCCAACGCTTCAACAGCACCAGCTCCGATCTTACCAATTCCAAAACCAGCACCAATAACTGCAAGGCCTGCTCCAATACTTGCCCCAACTAAAGCCATTGGTTCAGCAAGTAATATAATTGTCAATAAACTCATAATAATTGCTTTTTATAATTAGTTAATAAATTCGTGTTTTATTTCTTTTCAATGTTCTGCATGGGGCTCCACATTCGCATCCCCAATAAAAAGTGCAGATAGTATCGTAAATATATATGCTTGTAAAACTCCTACCAACAGTTCAAGTGTATAAATAAAAATGGCAAAGGCCATTGAAAAGACGGAAACGCCAATGCCGGCACCTGCGCTGATCTCTGAAAAAATAAATATCAGTCCAATGATGCTTAAGACTATGATATGGCCGGCAGTTATATTTGCGAAAAGCCGGATCATCAATGCAAAAGGTTTGGTAAATAAGCTGACAAATTCAATAATTGCCAATATTGGAATTAGCCCTACCGGGACTCCCGGAGGCGCAAAAATATGGCGCCAATAATGCTTGTTAAGAGTAAAATTTGTTACCAAAAAAGTACAAAGTGCCAGGGTCATAGTAAAAGCGATATTTCCTGAAGCATTTGCTGCTGTGGGTAATAACCCCAATAGGTTGTTAACCCAGATAAAAAAGAAAATAGTCAGTAAATAGGGCAAATACTTTTTATGCTTTTTTCCAAGCATTGGAATAGCGATCTCATCTCTTACAAAGACAACGATTGGTTCGAAGAATGACTGTAATCCTTTTGGTGTCTGATTTTTTCTTTCTTTATATTTCTTTGCTACCGGGAAGAAGATCAATAGCAAAATGATCACGCTCATCCATATAGAGACCACATTTTTTGTGATGGAAATATCAAAAACCCCGGATCCATCTTCTGCTTTGATCTTTCCATGGTAAAGAAAATAGCCATTATATGAACCTGATTCATTATTAAATCTACTTGAGGAAAAGATCGATAGACCCTTGCTCCCTGAATATAAGATGACGGGAAGATATAAGGTAATATCCGTACTGCCGATAGTCGCGAAATGCCATTTGTAATCATCTTGAATATGATGCATTATCATTTTTCCAGGATCAAATGCCTTTTCAGCACCTTCATCATGCGACGTGCTACCTAAAGAAGATAGAGGGGATAAAGCGATTAAGAAAAGAATGAAAACTTTTGCCAAAAACTCCCTAGAATTCATTGTTTTTATTTTAATATTTCTACTTTCTTGTTTGGCAATTCCAAATGCGACCACAAAGCTATTGATAAATGCATTAATACAAAAGAAAAGTGAATGAAAATTTATAGATGCTTTAACTTATTTTGATTTTGCAGATTGAGGAGATTAAAATATCTTTAAAACTGTTGGTGACATTTTTCTGGGGAGTGAATTTGCACCAAATTTATATCTATCAATTTGATTTTTTCAATAGGTTTTGTTCATGAGCGAATTTTTTTTTGACCTTTTGATAGATGTTGTCAAAGTATAATGATAAATTGTGAATGAGTTCTATCATTGTATTACTATAAACCCACAGCTTGTTAATGATAAGAGGATATTTGGCATGGTTTAAATTTTTGGTGAGTGTTTGCATGATGGTGGTCATTTTCAACACCAATTTGTTTGGCCAGCCCTTGGCAAATTTCTCTTCAAATGTGGTAAATGGATGTACACCATTGATCGTGCAGTTCATTAATACCTCCACGGGTGCAAATTGGTACCATTGGGAATTTGGCAATGGTAACGATTCTTTTGATCAGCATCCTGGGGCAATATTTGCATCTCCGGGAGTATATACAGTGACTTTAACGGTATCTGACGGTATCGACACAAGCGTTGAAACGAAGATCGCCTATATTTCAGTATATCAGGTCCCATCAGTAAAACTCTCCGCTGATAAAACATTTGGATGTGCCCCTTTCGATGTGAATTTTGAGGATGAGTCCATACCGGGATCAAGTACAATTATTGATTGGTTTTGGGATTTTGGCGATGGAGGATTCGCTACCGAAAAAAACCCTTTATACCGGTATGATACTTCTGGCATATATACGGTAAAGCTATTTGTTTGGGATGCTAATGGGTGCCAGAACTTTGATTTTACCTTAAATTATGTATCCACACTGAACCCTAATGTGTCATTCAACGCCCCTTCAATGATATGTTCAGTGCCTGCAACAATTGATTTTGTCAATACATCAAGTGGCTCAGGAATGACATACCAATGGGATTTTGATGATGGCGCCTTTTCTTCAGCAATTAACCCATCGCATACCTATGTTACCGCAAGTAATTATGCTGTCAAACTTATTGGAACGGATGCAGATAATTGCACTGATACTGCAATTAAGATAATTAATATGACAGGTTTTAATGCTGATTTTGAACCTCAGATCACTAAAGTATATTGTAATTCAGATTCTTTCAAGGTAAGATTTACAGATTCCTCTTCGGCGTTCACCAACACCTGGTTCTGGGATTTTGGAGATACCGATACCAGCTATTCTCAAAATCCATTCAAAACATACAATAGCTTTAATAGCTTTCCTGTTACCCTAATTGCTGATGACGGGGAAGGATGTGTAGATTCAATTACTAAAATGGTAACATATCAGCTACCTGTTGCTGATTACAATGCGGATTCCACTTTTTCCTGTGTTCCACCGTATACAGTGAACTATACCAATTTATCAACCGGGGTGATGCCACTGAGTTATGTATGGACTTTTGGTGACACTTCATCACCATCCAACTTAACAGACCCTCTTCATACTTTTTGGTACTCCGGTGTTTTCAAGGATACCCTCTCTGTAACAGATGACTTTGGCTGTGCCGATACACTTGATGCTCAGGTCGTTGTTAGAAATTCACCGGCAGTAATTGTTGGAGATACTTTATCAGGATGCATTCCATTAAAGGTGGATTTTACTGATAGCTCTTCAGTAGATGCAATAGTTCTTTGGCAATGGAACTTCGGTGATCCACCATCAGGAGCAAGTAATACTTCTAATTTGCAGAGTCCCACCCATATTTATTCAGATACCGGGAAATATACTATAACCCTCATAGTTCAAAATATAAATGGCTGCCGGGATACATTAGTTGCAGAAGATTTTATTACAGCAGGCATTAAGCCCGACAGCATTGATTTTCTGATCGTTCCTAATGACACTATCTGTTATCAGGATACGATCAATTTCATTGATAATTCTTCGTTTATTAATCCGGGAATTAAAGTAAACACCTGGGAATGGGATATCTATTATGGTGTTTGGCCTAACGTGATCACATTATCAGATACCGACAAGGTAACATGGCAATTCAATGAGCAGTATGCAGGACCTGGGATCTTTACGGGCGAAGACACTGTAAGGTTGATCGCAGGATTTTATGGATGTAATGATACCATCACTAAACCTATTTTTATATATATACCTGTGGCAATAGATGGTTCGCTTAAAACCCCCCTTGGGTGTAAAGCCCCTTTCACAATAGGGCTTTTTAATAGCTCTTTTGGGTATACTACATTTGTTGGATGGACAGTCACAAATTTTTCAACAGGTGCGCTCGTTGATTCAGGATCAACGGATACTACAACTCAAACATTTACCAAGTCTGGCATTTACTATTATAATATTGAAGTTCGTAATGATACTGCAGGGATAGATGGTAGTGGGTGCACCTCTTCTGAAGGACGATTTATTATTGTGGATAGTAGTGTAGCTTCATTTTTTGCTACCCCTCTCACTAGTTGTAAAAATGGAAATTCATTTTCATTTGCAGATTCCTCCTACACAAAATATGGGACTGTGAAAACATATTTCTGGGATTTCGGTGATGGGGATACCCTTACTAATGGAGTATTACCCGGCGATAGTATTGTCCCAAAAATGTATAGCAATGGAGGAAGAACCACAGGTACCTTTAAGAATCCAATACATAGTTATAAGGACACGGGGACGTATAATGTTAAGTTAAGCCTTCAGGTGGTCATTCGAAATGTTGATGCCGGAAGTAAAGCATGCAACCTGATCGATTCCCAGGTTGTCAGGGTCATAGGCCCTTATGTGGATTTTGGAAATGACACTTCAGCTGGTTGCCCGGGGCTATTGGTCAACTTTACTGATTCTTCTAATTCTACTTCATCAATGGTAAGCTGGCAATGGGATTTCGGAGATGGTACGCCTCTTAGCCCCCTGAAGAATCCTAATCATACCTATAATCAACCAGGTGCTTATGCGGTACAATTAATTGCCACTGATTTTGATGGTTGCTCTGATACTTTATTAGTGGATAGTCTCATTACCATAACAAAACCGGTAGCAGCATTCAGCACAATAGACACTCAGGTATGTTTAGGTGATGTGGTGTCTTTTTCAAATGGTTCTTTATCAAGTGGATTGGCCTATTTCTGGGATTTTGGAGATGGGAACACTGATAGTATTTATAATGCATCTCATATTTATAATGATACCGGGTTATATACAATTTCATTAACAGTTACAGACATTAATTCTTGCGACAGCACCTTGGTACTGAGCGATTATATTGATGTAATGTCAGTTCCTTCTGCAGGATTTGTCGCGGATACTACCTATGTAGAGTGCTTTCCTCTGATCGTCAATTTTACTGATACATCGTCTGTAGATGTTGTCAGCTGGCGGTGGGATTTTGGGGATAACTATTTTTCAAACCTGCAGAACCCAAGCCATATATATATTGCACCATCATTGTATGATGTTACGTTGGTCGTGACAAATTCGAATGGTTGTACTGATACCTCATTTGCCCAGGACCTGATAAATATTGGAGGACCCTATGGGTCTTTTACTATAGATCCGGATTCTACTTGCATACCTCATATGGTTACATTTGTTGTCACCGCAACAAATTCCGATTTCTATATTTGGGATTTTGGAGATGGCTCAATAAGTACCATCAATCCGGTGAGTAACGGAGATACTACAACGCATATATACACAAAGACCGGTACAAGATTACCAAAACTGATCTTGAAAGATTCAAGTGGATGTTCTTATGTTATACCCTCTGTTAGCATGGTCTATGGTGATGATGTGATCGTTGATTTCATGGTGAATGACAGTTTTTTCTGCGATTTCGACACTTTGATATTGTCTAATTTGACCAAAACTTTGTTTTCTATTGTAAGCTGGGATTGGGATTTTGGCGATGGATCAACAAGTAGCTTGAAAAACCCTATTCATCCCTTTGATTCTATGGGTGTTTATTCTATTTCCCTAAAGGCAGAAAGTATCATGGGATGTATCGATAGTAATTCTATGGATATAACAGTGAGAGATCAACCTAAGATTATTGTAACAGCTTCTGATACTTTAGGGTGCATACCATTTACAGTATCCTTTCATGCCGATACTATAGGAAATGTATTGCCCGTGACTTTATGGGCATGGGATTTTGGAGATAGTTTGATAAAGACCGGGAATGATGTTCAACACACATTTACAAGTAAAAGTATTGATACTGTTAGGTTGTCTGCTACTTACTCGCAGGGTAAGTGTATTGCGGATACACTAATAAGGGTTAGATCTTTGAACTGGCCGATTGCTGATTTTGATTATAGTCCACCTTTTCCTTCAGTAAATAATGCCAATATTATCTTTACCGATAAGTCAAATGAGGCAACGATTTGGAATTGGAATTTTGATGATGGAAGCACGAGCAATGAAAGAAACCCGGTGCATCAATATACGAAGGCAGGTAAATATTATATTGTTCTTGTTACCTTAAATGAGGATTCATGTGCTGATGAAATAGCAAAAATGATATTTATTGCATCGAGTTCTGGCATTAAGGTGCCCAATGCGTTTACTCCAAATGGGGATGGCCTTAACGATGAATTTAGGATCATGAATGCTGGGATATTGGAGTTAATGGAATTTAAAATTTATAATCGTTGGGGCGAATTGGTTTTTGAAACTAACGATATTACAAAGGGGTGGGACGGTACTTTTAAAGGAAAGCTTCAGAATGTAGGATCTTATGTGTACTATGTTGTGGCTCGAACAGCAGATAGCAGTGAACCAGTTTTACAAAAAGGTAGCTTTTCGTTATTGAGGTAAATTAAGAGATGCAGAAACTACTATATTTATTTTTGTTTTTGATAATGTCAGGAAGTACCCGGGCACAGGATATCCATTTCTCTCAATTTTACAACTCACCTTTACAATTGAATCCTGCCATGACAGGGTACTTCAATGGGAATTTGAGAGCAGTATTCAATCACAGGAGTCAATGGGCGAATATAGCTGAACCATTTGTAACTTCTGCATTCTCTGTGGACACACGACTTTTTGATAATAGACTCAAGGAAGACGCTATTGGGGCAGGATTCAGTCTGGCAAAGGACAAATCAGGACCAGCAGACCTGAGCTTACTAAAAATGGCTTTTTCCGGTTCTTATTTCAAAATGTTAGGCAGGAATGGGGCACACCTGATTGCACTTGGTGTGCAAGCTGGTATCTTTCAAAGATGGATTGATCTTGAAAAATTGCGTTTTGAAAGCCAGTTTAGAGATTTGAATTTTGACCCATTAGCCAATAGTGGTGAGAATAATGACAATTTTAATGTGATAAAACCTGATTTTCAAACGGGCGTGTTATACCAGTTTAAAAAGGAGGATCAATATAGTATTCATGGAGGTTTTTCTTTTTTCCATTTATCCCAGCCGAATGAGTCTTTATTAAATGAGCTGGGCAAACTAACACTGAGATCAGCGTTTTATGCAGGCGCCAATATTAAGGCTAATGATGAGATCTATTTTAGCCCAAGTATTTTGATCATGTATCAAAATAAGGCGAAAGAAATAAATATTGGAGGAAAGGTAAATCGAGTGGTCAATACAGATAAAATTAAGGATCTTACGCTGAGTGCAGGAATATGGACAAGACCGGTTGATGCGATAATCCTTTTGATTGGCGGGGCCTATGATAAATGGGAAGTTAATTTTTCCTATGATATTAATATGTCAGGGTTGTCAAAAGCATCAAATTATAAAGGAGGATTTGAGATCTCTATTATATATGTCGATAGGTGGCTAACCAAGGAAAATAAGATCCCGGTAATTGTCCCGTGTCCTAGACTTTAATTTACTTTGAAAGAGATGAGATGAGACTGATTTTTCAATATCATATGATTATAGTTGCCATCTTGGTAATGATGGGGATGACCAATAAAGACCTTTATGGCCAGAAGAAAATAAAGGCAAATAAGCATAAAGAGCTTCAATTAGCTGACTTTGCATTTGAAAATGGCAATTATTACACCGCGATAGAATTTTATAAAAGACTATACGATAGAGATCATGAAAATGCATATATAACCTATCAGCTAGGGGAATCCTACTACTCAGTCAGAGATTATGAAAATGCAAAAGAATGGTACCATAAATCTGTGAAGCAAAACAAAGATGTCAAGACATTGGCATTATATAAATATGCATTGATGCTTAAAATGTGCCAGGAATATGAGGAGGCGAGTGAAGCATTCTTGGATTTTCGGAAAAAGTACAAAGGCAAGGATGCAGGATTATATCGGCGTATCGCAAAAAAGGAAGTGGGCGATTGTAAATATGCCATGGAAAATTTAGATGAGACGGTCAATGTCGAGGTAACCTTTTTAGGGGATGCTATTAACGCTCCCAATTCAGATTTTGCACCTCTTCCTTATGGGGATGATAAACTTATTTTTGCTTCTCTTGATTCTGATAGCCTGGTTGTAATAGATAAAAAGAATAAAAAAGAACCAAAGATCAAACTTTATTACTCTGAAAGGAATTTTGATCAATGGTCTCAAAGCAAGGAATTTACAGAAGGTCCCTTCAATGATAAAGATTTTCATACAGCGAATGGAGCTTTCTCAGATGATAAAAAAACCTTCTTTTTTACGAAATGTAAAGAGAACATAAATAAGAAAATGATCTGTGGTATTTACGTGAGTAAAAAGAGAAATGGTAAGTGGCAGAAGCCCAGTAAGCTGAGTGAATCCATCAATAACCCGGAGTTTACTTCTACTCACCCATCAGTGGGTAGGCATTATAAGAAAGGAATGCAAATATTGTATTTCGCTTCCGACAGGCCTGGAGGAAGAGGCGGCTTTGATATCTGGTATGCAGATATTAGAAATGATAGTCAATACGGTGCTGCAAAAAATATTGGAAGGCGAATCAACACGTTTGGTGATGAACTTACCCCGTTTTATGATAATATTAATGGCAAATTGTATTTCAGCTCCAATGGGCAAACCAATTTTGGGGGTTTGGATATTTTTGTTTCAGAGGGAGCCGGAAACAACTGGCTTCCACCTGATAATATGGGGATCCCACTGAATTCACATGTTGATGATTTCTATTATATACTCTCCGACACCTATGGGGAAGGATTTTTTGTGTCGAACCGTCCTGGTGGTATTAAAATAAAGGGAGGGACCTGTTGTGATGATATTTACCAGGCTTTATGGAACAATATTCTCAGAATTGCCGTCAACGGTTGGGTTTATGATGAAGATGACCCAACTAAGACACCTTTAAAAGATGTTGAGGTCTTCTTATTTGTCACCGGATTCATGGATGTTAGTCTTGAGAATAAAATGAATGTATTTAAAGGTAAGGAGGTGACCACAAAAGATGAAAATGGGGTAGTGCAAAGCAAAAAATACTTTTTCAATTTGGGCCTCGATAACTTTGATCTTGGCCCTGACTATAACTATAAACTAATTGCACTCAAAGATGGATATTTGAATGGGTTTGCCAGAGTGAGTACAATTGGAATTAGAGAATCAGATACGCTGAATGTAGATCTTTTTCTTAAAAAAATTAATGATAACAAGACCTTTACTTTAAAGAATATCTATTACGATTTTGATAAGGCAATCCTAAGGCAAGAGTCAATGAACGAGTTGGAGAACCTCCTGGGATTGTTATATGCAAATCCGGAGATCATAGTTGAAATTGGTTCACATACTGATAGTAAAGGTAATGACGATTATAACATCAAATTATCTCAGAAAAGGGCTGAAAGTGTTGTAAGATTTTTGATCCAAAAAGGAGTACCATCAAATAGACTCTCTGCAAAAGGGTATGGGGAGACCCTGCCCATTGCCCCAAATACAAACCCGGACGGGAGTGACAATCCTGATGGGCGGCAACTCAACCGTAGAACGGAATTTAAAATAGTTGGCGAGATCGAAGGACTTGATTATCGCAATAACTGATTTAGGATCTTCCCGCTTTTACATTTTGTGAGACAAATAAGGTTTTCCCCTACAAAACAAAAAATATTCTTATATTTAGGATGCTGCCTTTATTTTAAGCTATTATTTTTGGATAGCTTGAATTCACCTGACTTTGAAAAAGTGAGTTGATCTTTATTATGCTGATTACAACAAAACTATCCTTTATAAGGCTCATTGTTTGTATGATCCTTACCTTCTATTGTTCAGGTATAACAGCTTATTGTCAAGTTACTGCTGATTTTACTGCGAATATCACTTCAGGATGTACACCGTTATTAGTAGAATTCACTGATCTTTCCACAGGGGGTGCTACTTCATGGTCGTGGGACTTTGGAAATGGAAATAATTCAAATATCAAGGACCCGGGTGTCATTTATATCAACCCCGGGATATATACCATTACTCTAGTTGCTTCAAATATAAGTGGAAGCAGTACCAAAACTAAGACTGCATATATTATGGTGTATGCCTCACCCAAAGCAGATTTTGGCGCTGATAAAACCATTGGATGTGCACCCTTACTTGTAAATTTTGCAGATCATTCTTCAGCGGGATCGAGCACAATTGTCGAATGGCTTTGGGATTTTGGTGGCGGTAATATTAATACAGCCCAGAATCCAACCTATACATATAATTCCTCTGGCTCATATCCAGTTTACCTTTTGGTAAAGGATGATAATGGATGCACCAATTTCACCTTTGTCAATGATTATATTGTTGTGGGTAAGGTTAAGGCGAGTTTTGTGATTGACACTATAATATGCCCCTCCTTATCTCCGGTAAATTTTTTGAATACTTCTACTGGGTCTGGATTATCATATGATTGGGATCTTGGCGATGGCACAACTGCTACCACCAAGGATGTTACTCATTCTTATGCAAGTAGTGGTGGATATCAAGTTCAATTGATAGTGACAGATGCTATGGGATGCACTGATACTACTATTCAGAATTTTGATCTAATGGATCTCACAACTAATTTTGGATTCAAAATAAATTCAGTTAATTGCAAAGATTCTACCTTCACTGTCATTTTCACAGATTCTTCTCTGGCAACAGCAACTGGTTGGTTTTGGGACTTTGGAGATGGAGATACCAGTATCTATAAAAACCCAGTTCATACTTTTAGTACAATTGGCACTTACAATGTGACACTAAGGTCAGATCTCAGTACAGGATGTTCTGATACTGAAGTCAAATCTGTGAGCTACTACTTGCCGATTGCAGCATTTTCGGTAGATACTTCTTATGCTTGTCAACTACCGTTTACAGTTAATTTTACAAACGAATCCTCTGGTAATGCACCATTGATATACAAATGGTTTTTTGGTGACGGTGCTACATCAAGTGATTCTAATACTACGTATATTTATACTTCAAATGGTATTTTTTCAGATAGTTTGGTGGTGCAAGACATTTTTGGTTGCAAAGATGATACCCTTGGGAATATCAGGATTGAAAAACCATTTGCCAATTTTTCTTCCAGTACGATCCTGGGTTGCGCCCCTTTGGTTGCAAATTTTACTAATACATCCATATCTATAGATTCCATTGTAAAGTATGAATGGTCATTCGGTGATATTGCTTCAGGAGCAAACGATAGTTCAACCTTGAAGGAACCTAATCATATATATAATGATCCTGGAATTTACACGGTGACATTAACAATTACAAACAGTAAGGGTTGTAAAGATACCTTCCAAGAAAAAAAATATATAAAAGTAGGCCTCATGCCTGATTACGTGAATTTTACTATTAGCCCAAATGATACGATCTGCCATGGATATGTTGTGCAATTTTTTGATTCTTCCGGTTTCTTTGATACGTCGATCCATATCAACTATTGGTGCTGGAATTTTCATTTCCGTCCAAGTGATCCTTCCCATGATGCAAATGTTTGTGGTGATTCCGGTATCAATGTTATAGATCTATATTATGCGACAATTCAAGATCCCATCTATAAGTATGATGATTTTATTATAGACATAAATGATACTGTTATTGGGGGCGATTCGATTTGTATAACAATTTTTGAACCCATATTTGGGAGTGATACAGTTCGGTTAATTGTTGCATATAATGGATGTTATGATACCATCATCAAAACGGTTTTTATTAATGCACCAATGGCCATGCCGGGAATTATCTTTCCTGACAGTAACAGGGATCTCTATACAAGATATATTTATGATACATTAGGTGCCATTATTGATTCAGAAGTAGTTTGTGGAAGTGTACTAGGAGATTGTACCGGCCCTATTACCCTTGGATTTTTCAATGCATCTGCACGCTATGATTCATTTATCTATTGCCATATTATTCATAAGAAATCAGGGGATACCTTATATCAATTTACAGGCCCTGATGATACCGTGTTTTTGAACCTGACCAGAGCAGGCACTTATGAAATCGAAATCTCAGTAAGAAATGATACCACCGGCTGTCAGCCAATTGAGAGATTTGATTTTGTGATTGATAGTGTAGTATATGGATTTTTTCTTGGTCCGGATTCAGACTGTATGAAAGGGAATGAAATTGTATTTTCAGATACCACAAATAGTTATTATAGTGATATTTTTAGTTGGCTGTGGACCTTTGGAGATGGGGATACTTCCTCAAAACCAAACCCAACACACAAGTATGAAGACACCGGATTATTTGTTGTTGCATCAAGAGTGAAAGTGCTACTTGGTAATGGATTACCTGATCAACCAGATGTTGTTTGTGAGTATGTCGCATATGATACTGTTCGTATCTTCAATGTAGCAGCGGATTTTGCGGTTGACACTTCAAAGGGGTGTCCCAATACAATTTTCGATTTTACGGATTTATCAATTTCAACTTCTACAATACAAAGCTGGTTATGGAACTTTGGCGATGGAAGTCCTAATGGAACTCTTCAAAACCCAACCCATATCTATTCTCCGGGGGTATATGATGTTTCGTTGATCGTAGAGAATATGCAAGGGTGTATTGATACAATCTCAAAAGATAGCACAGTGATTGTTACCCAACCTATCGCTAATTTTAACATAATGAATTCTTCCATTTGTTTTGGTGATTCATTACGGCTGACCAATAGATCGTCAGGCATAGGGATCAGTTACTTATGGGATTTTGGTAATGGGGATACATCAGTGGATATGAATCCATCACATCTATATACTACCTCCGGAAATTATACGATCACTCTTACCGTGACTGATACGAATAGTTGCGACTCAATCCTGGTAAAGTCAAATGCAGTAACGGTTTTCGATTATCCAACAGCTGGATTCTTTGTAGACACCAATGCGAGTGATTGCCCGCCCTTTTTGGTACGGTTTACTGATACTTCAGTAGCTAATATAGATAGTTGGGAATGGGATTTTGGTGACGGACAGACCTCACTTATCCAACATCCGACCCATATTTACACTACATCCGATTCATTTAATGTAACATTAATTGTAACTAACATTTCCGGTTGTGTGGATACATTGGTGATTCCGGGAGTAGTAATTATTGGAGGGCCTGATGGTGCCTTTACATTTGATCCGGATACCGGCTGTATCCCTGTTGATGTGCAATTTATTCCAAACTATACTAAAAGTGATTTTTTCTATTGGGATTTTGGTGATGGTAATGTTCAAATATTGTCATCAATTGATAAGGTAGATACGGTCAACCACACATATACTGCAAAAGGGGTCTATTTGCCCAATCTTGTAATACAAGATTCATTAGGTTGTGATTATATTACGCCCTCCTTTGACTCAATTGTTGCTGATGATATTCTAGCTTCCTACTCCTTTATAGATACAATAAAGTGTGGTTTTGGGCCGGTTTCATTTAATAATACATCAATTATTTTCCTTCCCGCTCTATATACATGGGATTTTAGGGATGGAGATACTAGCCATCAGGTGTCGCCGGTTCATTTATTTGATTCTGCAGGAGTTTTTGATGTAATACTATCAGCTGTCAGTATCGCAAATTGTAGGTCATCCGATACCAATCAAATAACTATTTATGAATCTCCTGATGTGCTGATCAATACGCTTCCGGATACTGGATGCGTACCATTTACTGTTGATTTTACCGTTGGCGATACTACGGGAGTTATTACCACTTGGGAATGGGATTTTGGGAATGGTTCTGTTACGCAAGGGACTTCAGCATCTCACAATTATGACCAAAAAGGGCAATTTGAAGTTCAATTGAGTGCAACTTTTGGACAAGGTAATTGCCAGGAGGATACATTTGCAATAATATATGCAAGTGGCTGGCCTGTTGCCGGATTTTGGTATGATCCCGAGAGGCCCTCCCTCAATTATCCAATTGTTCAATTTTGGGATGTTTCGGCAGGTGCACGATCTTGGTTATGGTTTTTTAATGAAAGTGACAGCTCCATATTGCAAGATCCTGAATATAGTTATGATACAAGTGGACATTTTATTGTCAAGCTTATCATTACTAATGAGTTTGGGTGCACGGATACGGTCTTTAAGAACATCTATATCGCACCCGAGGTTATTTATGAAATTCCTAGCGCATTTTCTCCTAATGGTGATGGGATCAATGACATATTTTACTTCTTTAATGCGGGGATTGAAGAGCTAGTGACCTTTACCATTTATGATAGATGGGGTCATAGGGTATTTGAAACTTCAGATCTCAATGAAGGTTGGGATGGCACACATAATGGCAATAAGCAGCCAATGGATACATATGTATATTATCTTATTGCCAAAGTTGCAGGTTCAGAGAAAGAAATTCTTTTAAAAGGAGATCTAACTTTAATAAGATAGCCCAATTTGATGTAGAAGGATAATTCATTAGTTTAAATGTAGATGGTCAAAAACAGGTACCAACTAGATTATTAGTTGTAGAAAACCTGATTGTTCACGATTTATTTTTTTCTTTATGGAAACAGGATGGACTCATTTAGATATCTTATATTTGGGAATTAAATCATATTTGTAAAACTTGTGATGAACATTAAATTTGAATGTAATGAAGAGTATTAACTTTCTGTTTAACCTCAAGTTGATTTTTATTGTTCTGTCGGTTTTTATAGTTGGATGTGAAAAGAAATACCTGGTTATTGATGAGTTTAAAACACTCCGCAAAGAAGTTATTAATCTGGGCCAATCGGAAAAAGCAGATGGTATTTATTTCTTAAATGGATCTGTAGGATATGTTGGAAGTGTGAGTGGCAATTTACTCAAAACCAGTAATGGAGGATCAACTTGGACCATTATAAATAGTGATTTTAATTCTTTTGAGAGGATCTACTTTATCAATAGTAATGTTGGTTTTGTAATTTCTGAAGCTGAATTGTATAAATCAAGCGATGGTGGCTCGACCTTTTCAATGGTGTTGACAGGTACATATTATGATATTACAGATATGGGATTTGTTAATGATCAAATAGGTTATGCGTGTGGGTCAAGTGGAAGAGGAAGAGTTTATTATACACTTAACGGTGGCGATTCCTGGAATACGACATATGAGAATTATGACTTGTATTATGGCCCAATTACACCCAATAAATTTGATGGCTTTGAAAAGATCTTTGTAGTGGATTCCAGTACAATTTATTGTATGGCAAAATCACAAGTCGTTTATTCTACGGATGCTGCTGCGAATTGGAAGTTCAATTATGATGGATCCTTTTCTGAAACACTTAATGATATTTATATCTCAGGAAATTCAAAAGTATGGATGGCAGGAAATGATGGAGTACTTACAGATTTTACCGATGGACATAAATATGACATTTATGCTATTGATTTTATTGGTTCGAAAGGAGTGGCAGTAGGCGAAAAAGTGGTTTATACTTATGAAGATGGGGATTGGTATTATTATTTGAATTCTGAAGGGACATCCTTTGATGAAACTTTCATTGATGTGACTTTTAGAAATAGTAACGAAATATTCGCCATTACTTCTACCGGCAATTTAATGAAACTAATTTATTAAATATGAAAAATCATATTTTATTTATTGCATTCTTATTTATTACAGGACATTCAGTTGCACAAGAATTTTCACTTGGTTGTAACATTTATTATAATCAATTAAAAGGAGAAGGGCCCGCTGATTTTGCAGATGGTTATTATTCCGGAGGGAGTACGTATACCGTAGATTATCCTGATTTTCAAATTTTTGAGGCCAAAGGGGCATTTTTAAACTTTCAGGGTAACTTGTCTTTTGATTATAATCCGGTTACTTTTAGTAATGATAAAATAGGATTGGGAATTAATTGCAATTTTGCATGTGGTTATTTTATTTCTCCAAAATTTGAAGGGATCGATAATGCATTCTCAATAGATATCCCACAGTATATAATGCTGCGATTTGGGAGTAGTGGAGTAAAAAATGATGATGGATTAGGTGCAGGAATAGGATTGGGTTATAATTACCAGTTGATACCTATACGCCTGGGAGTACTTAATACGCAACTTGAATTTGAATATAGGGATTACATATTTAGGATCAATTATGACCTTCAAAAGAAGATAATTTATAATTATTATTCTAGTGAGGGATTTGTACCTGCAATTACTTTCAGGCAAATTGGCTTGCAGGTCGCAATGCCACTGAGGGATTTTTTTCAATAAATACAGCGATAAAAAAAGTTTATTTGCAGTGAACCCAAATAATAAGTAAGCATCTTAAGGGAAGTATTGCTCAACCTCATTGTCGGTTTCTCTTAGAATTAGAATTGCGTTAATAAGAATTTTCATATTTTTATGGAGAGAGGAGATGCAACTTTTAATAGATTAATAGTGAAATCAATCTTATGAAAATTAAATGGATCATAGTAGTAGCGATACTTATTAAATCTCAAATGTTGTTTGCGCAATGGGGTCCACTTACCACTAACGCAACCGTTGATCTCAATAGTGTTTTTTTTATTGACAAATCAAATGGCTTTGCGGTAGGAGATAGTGGAGTCATCATAAAAACGACAAATGGGGGCACTTCATGGTTCAATGTTACTTCTGGTACCACTGAAATGCTGAATGACATCTATTTTCTCAGTGCTAATACAGGATTTATTGTGGGAAGAAATGCTATATTTCTAGAGACTACCAATGGGGGAACTACATGGCAGATAAAAGGGGTTCCAACAGCAGATAATTTGAATTCTATTTCTTTTGTTGATGCGAGTACAGGAATTGTTGTTGGAGATAATGGTTGTATCCTTAGATCCACTTCTGGCGGGGTAAGTTGGGTAAAGTTAACCCCAATTGTTATTTATTTTTTGAGCGATGTTCATTTTAGTGATGGTAATACAGGTTGTATAGTTGGAGCAGGTGGAACCATTTTAAGAACTACAAATGGTGGTAGCGGTTGGGTATCAATAACTTCACCTACCACCGAATTATTATCCGGCATTCATTTTGTCGACAATAATACAGGATATGCAGTCGGGGATAACGGCAAACTTCTAAAAACCGCTGATGGAGGGAGTACATGGGATTCTTTGCCCAGCGGTGTAAGCAGCTGGCTAAAGGATATTTATTGCATTGATGTAGGAAATTGCTATAGCGTTGGCACCGGGGGTACGGTCATTAGATCTTTAAATGATTCTACCTGGACCACCCAATCATCAGGAACGCTATGGTCACTGCAAAAGATTCATTTTGTTACTAGTAGTAATGGAGCCATTGCCGGGAATATTGGGACACTCTTAAAAATGTGTCCTACATCTATTATTTATACTTCAGCTGCAACAGTTGAAGTTAATAAATCGATTCAATTTGCGGACAGCAGTAAAAACAATACACAAAGACAATGGGACTTTGGTGACGGTTCACCTGTGAGTAATGTTCAGGACCCAACACATACTTATGTCGCTGAAGGAGCCTATACTGTCAAGCTAACCACATCCAATGAATCGAACTGTACATCTATTGATTCTATAATACTGCAGGTTGTAAATGGGATCAATGAAATTGATGGCCTTCACAACCTGATGATATACCCCAATCCATTTAGCAGGCATTTAAATATTAGCTATACTCTGGCTAATAGTAGAAATATTCTTATTGAAATTTATGACCTCATTGGACGGAAAATACACACATTGCTCGATAAGCAACAAAGCCAGGGAAACAACACTTATATATTCAACAGTGATAAATTTCACCTTGAACAGGGAGTTTATTTTCTTAAGCTGAACACAGGTAGCAGCTTTGGTGTGGTAAAGATCATCAAACTCTAAGACCTTTTCCAACTATTCTTATCTGAGATTGACTTTATGAGGTACCCTGTAAATAGGATATTGGAGAAATGTATTTTTTTCGAAATAGATAGAGTTCTTATAAATGAAATACAATTGGGCACGGGGATCTTTTGCAAATTCCGGATCGGATTTTTTCAAGGCCCCTAACCGTTTATTCAATTCAGGGTCGTCCTTTAACAGTTGTGCAGCCACATCTTCAAAAACATAACTTGAATACCATTCCTTTTGCTGAAGTACCTGATCAAAGTAATTCCAGTTAAAGTAGGAATCGATGGCTTCAGGTTCTAATACCTCTACAACAAATCGATTTGTAGCCTGATCCATGAGAATGTAGTGGTCCCCCTTTCTGATATTCAAGAACCTTATCTCTTTCCTGATCTTTGTATTATAATGTAGATAATGGCCTTCAAATGGCTTGGAAGTTGTTTCAAAGTTGTCAATATAATAGACCTCAACTTCCAACCGTAAATCTTCTTCAAATCGCTTAGTAAGAACCCCATTATTTTTCAATAATGTGATAATGTTATCCCACCCCTTTGGTATAATATAGGCAAATGGCTTGTTCACTGTTATTTGTGGAGTGAAGGAGTTATAATAACGTATTGGCTTTTCAAAGGGTTTGCTCTGGTCATAGGAAAGTCGTTTATCAGTGGTGACCTCACTGGAAGTATATTTGGCTTCATAGCCTTTGAAATTGATCATTTCAAATTGTTCTTTATTCACTTTCCATTGAAAAGAAAATGATTCCTGGTCAATGACCGATTGATCTGCATTCGCTTTAGCTGTAGAAATTGCAAGGTGATCATCATGCATTACCGTTAATGTAGATTGTAAAAAACCATATGTTGCAGCTACTCTCTGAGCAAATGGTTTTAGCATATGTGTCTCAAGGGTGAAGCCGATTGAATTGAAGAGGGTAGTATATCCTGTTGAGTAGCGTGGAGTTTCAAGAAATCCAATAATACCTGAATCAGGGATGGACTGAATGGGATCTACATATGGGACCATGTCAAAGTCAAGTTCTTCCATTTCTTTATGTAAAGATGGCAGCATCTTTTTCTGAAGATATGCAGAGAGTATCGGATTGAGTTTATCTTTTTGTGTAGCAATATATGTCATCACATATTGATAGTCAGCTCCATTTGAGGTATGGGTATCAATAAAAATATGTGGCGCCCAGGAGCGAAAGATCTCTATAAATGAAATGGCATTCTTTGAGTCACATTTTATAAAATCCCGATTGAGGTCTATGTTCTTCGCGTTGCCCCTGAATCCATATGCTTCAGGTCCATTTTGATTTGCCCTGCTGTTGCTGCCCCTATTCAAAGCACCACCTATATTGTACATAGGTATTATAATAACTACAATGTGATCCAACAAGGCAGATAATTCCGGTTTGATCATTAGGTCTCGTGCAAACATCATTGATGCATCAATACCTTCAGGTTCACCAGGGTGAATTCCATTATTGATCATCAGGATGGTTTTTTTCTGACCTTGGAGTATATTCGGATCGAAGATCTTATTTTGAGAAATTACTGCAAGTTGAAGTGGCTTTTCGATATCTGTAGAGCCATAGGTAATTAACTTTATTTTATCATAAGTGCTATCCAGAAGTTGATAATACTTGATCGTCTCTTCATATGTCGCCGAATAATTACCATCACTTTTTTCAAAAGGCGTCAGCAACTTGTTACTATTGGAAAACCCAAGACATAATAGGGCAACGAAAGTGATAAGGATTTTTCTCTTCATTGAAGTTGAGTTTTCAGTAAGGGCTATTCTCTGTTTTTAGTATCTATAATAATTGTGACCGGGCCATCATTGGTTAGCAATATCTTCATGTTGGCACCAAATTCACCTTTTTGAACAGCTTTTCCAAAACTTTGCTCCAATTGATCAATAAATTTTTCGTACAATGGAATAGCAATATCAGGCCTTGCTGCTTTAATATAAGAGGGCCGGTTCCCCTTTTTTGTGTTCGCATGAAGGGTGAACTGACTTATCACCATTATATCTCCATTGATCTCCTTTATAGGGAGATTCATAATGCCATCCTGGTCATTGAAAATTCTAAGGTTGATGATCTTGTTACATAACCAATTGATGTCTTCAATCGTGTCAGCCTCTTCAATGCCGAGTAAGACTAACAGCCCTTTAGAGATCTTACCAACTTCATCTCCGGAGATGCTTACAGATGAATGATCAACTCTTTGAATTACAACCCTCATTATTCTTTGTTCAATTATTTAATTTCCCAGCTATTTAGATTTTGCAATTCATCTATAATGCTCAGGTAACTTTTATATCTCGAAATATGTATTGTATTCTTCTCCAATCCTTCTTTAATTACACATCCAGGTTCATTGACATGGAGACAATCCTTAAACCGGCATTGACCCAATAAGGTTCTCATTTCGGGGAAATACTGAGAAACTTCTTCAGCCATTAATTCCACAATTCCAAATTCTTTAATTCCGGGGGTATCAATAATGGAACCGCCAAATGGCAAGCCCAACATCTCTGCAAATGTGGTAGCATGTTTACCCTTACCCGTCATTTTTGAGACCTCATCCGTTTTAAGATCCAGGACAGGATGCATACTATTTAGTAATGATGATTTACCCACTCCAGAATGGCCTGAGATCAAGGTGATCTTATTTTTCATTACTGCTTCCAGTGCGGATATATTTTCTCCTGTTAAAGCTGATACACTATAAGAAGGGTAGCCCGTTTTTTTGTATATCTCGATCGCTTCTTTTTGCTTGGCCTCCTCCTTTTTGGTGTAAATATCAATTTTATTGAAGACCAAACAAGCAGGGATGTGATAAGCTTGAGCTACCAATAGAAATCTGTTAATGAAACCCAGCGATGTTCTGGGTTGACTAAAGGTTATGATCAGCATGGCCTGGTCAATATTAGCTGCTACGATATGCTTATAGCTGAGCTTTTTAGGTGACTGCCTGATGATATAGTTTTTCCTTTTATGAATATCAATGATAACTCCTGTGGAAGGATCATCTTCTTTTTCAACAGTTACAATATCGCCAACGGCAACAGGGTTTGTTGTCTTAAGGTCATCAAGACGAAATTTGCCCCTGATCCGGCAGTTTATTATTTCATCATCCTTAATTTTAACAGTGTACCAACTACCGGTAGATTTAATTACTCTTCCTTCCAAAGTAGCATTTATTTAGTGAACCATTTCAACGGAATGAACAGCATGCGCGATCTCGCTTGTCACAATGGGGTCTTTTTCAATGGCATTGCCAACTACAATAATGTCTGCCCCTGCCTTACAATTTTCTGCTGCCTTTTCGGGTGTGAGAATTCCTCCACCAACAATGATGGGGAGATTACAATTTTTACTAACTGCTTCGATCATGGATTCATTGATGGGTTGTTTTGCACCACTTCCGGCATCCATATAAAGTAACTTGAGTCCTAACATTTCACCAGCCATAGCTGTACAAATAGCGATGTCATCTTTATCTCTTGGTATAGGGGTGGTATTGCTCATATAAGAAACAGTGGTTGAAGCGCCTCCATCAACAATGATATAACCTGTCGGGATCACCTCTAAGTTTGATTTTTTAAGTATTGGGGCAGTGATAACGTGTTGGCCTATCAGTAACTCAGCGTTTCTGCCGGAGATCACAGATAGGAAAAATATAGCATCCGCTTTATCGTTAATTTGTAAATTGTTTCCGGGAAACAATATCACCGGAATGTCAACCGTTTTTTTAATAGTTTCTAGGCAGTAATCTAAATTATCATCAAGAACCAAGCTGCCACCAACGAAAAAATAATCTACTTTTGCATCCACAGAATTAGAAATTATTTGATCGATCATTGAAGAATTCACATTATCGGGATCAATCAAAACTGCAAACTTTTTTGAATGATCATTTTTGCATTTTAGAATATTGTTGTACACATTATTGGTCATTGTTTTTTCTTTTGAGCTCAAACTACCGTAGATCAAACTATCTCAAAAATAATAATAAACACTTATAAAACAATAAATATTAAGCCCAAATATGCATTGAAAAGTAGGGTCATGTGTTTTCAACACAAAGTTGATAACTTTAATTGTTAGGAAGGAAATTTGATTTTACATTAGCAACTCGCTTTTAGAAAGAGGGCCAAATATTTATTAATCCGGAAAAAAAATTTTATGGGTAAGCCGAACAATCCTGGGTTGGCATTTAATCGTTATTTTACCAGTGATTCGAAAAATCCTTTTGAGGAGTTTAAGTACCAAGAGAGAAGTTCTGTAATTAGAAATCCAAAAGGAGATGTTGTATTTGAAATGAACAATGTGGAAGTTGAGTCAGAGTGGTCGCAAGTCGCCACAGATATTCTGGCACAAAAATACCTCAGGAAAACCGGTGTTCCCGGAAATGATAAGAACAATGAGGGTGAAAACTCTATCAAGCAGGTGGCTCATAGAATGGCAGATTGCTGGAGGTCCTGGGGCGAAAAGTATAATTATTTTTCTTCAAAAAATGATGCTCAAATATTTTATGATGAGTTGGTCTATTCCATCGTTGGACAATACGCTGCACCCAATTCACCTCAATGGTTCAATACAGGATTATTCAGTAGCTATGGGATAAAAGGAAGTGCACAGGGACATTATTATGTGGACCCTGATACCGGCCAATTGAAGAAATCCACCTCAGCATATGAACGTCCACAACCCCACGCTTGCTTTATTTTATCAGTTGATGATGATCTTGTAAATGGTGGAGGTATCATGGATCTTTTGGTCCGTGAAGCCAGGATATTTAAATATGGATCAGGGGTAGGTACAAACTTCTCTAACATCCGAGGAGCCGACGAAAAATTATCCGGCGGAGGATATTCTTCTGGCTTGATGTCATTTTTGAAAATTGGAGATAGAGCTGCCGGAGCTATCAAATCTGGAGGTACTACACGAAGAGCAGCCAAAATGGTAAGCCTTGATCTGGACCACCCTGAGGTAATGGAATTTATAAAATGGAAAGCTGAGGAGGAGAAGAAAGTGGGTGTATTGATAGCTGCAGGCTATTCTTCAGATTATGAAGGCGGTGCATATGAAACAGTGTCAGGGCAAAACTCAAATAACTCTATACGTATTCCAAATGGGTTTTTCGAAAGATTAGAGAAAGGGGAAGATTGGGATCTGATCGCGCGTACAGATGGCAGGGTGGTAAACTCTATTCCGGCTAAGGAGATATGGGACCAATTAAGCAATGCAGCTTGGGTCTGTGCTGATCCCGGAGTGCAATTTGATACTACAATTAATGAGTGGCATACCTGCCCGGAAGGAGGTAAAATAAGAGCCTCCAATCCATGCTCAGAGTATATGTTCATTGATAATACCGCATGTAACCTGGCCTCAATAAATTTACGCAAGTTCTTTGATAGTGAGAAACTTTTATTTGATGTGAAAGGATTTCAGCATGTCAGTAGATTGTGGACCGTTGTATTAGAGATATCAGTGTTAATGGCACAATTTCCTTCAAAGGAAGTAGCGAAATTATCCTATGACTATAGGACCTTAGGATTAGGATATGCAAACCTTGGCTCCTTATTGATGATTTCAGGAATTCCTTATGATAGTGATGAAGCAAGAGCGATCAGTGGCGCTATTTCTGCTATCATGACGGGGACAGCGTATAAGACCTCCGCAGAGATGGCTGAATTTTTGGGTGCCTTTAAGGAGTATGAAAAAAATAAGAAGCATATGCTTAGGGTGATCCGAAACCATAGATATGCTGCCTACAATGCGGTAGATGCTTTTGAAGAACTTGAAATAATTCCAAAAGGAATTGAAGCACAACATTGTCCGGACTACTTAATGAAAGCTGCTTGCAAAGCTTGGGATGAAGCAGTTATTTTTGGCGAGAGACATGGATTTAGAAATGCACAATCTACAGTAATCGCACCAACTGGCACCATAGGGCTCGTGATGGACTGCGATACTACAGGTGTTGAACCGGATTTTGCATTGGTTAAATTCAAAAAACTATCAGGTGGTGGTTATTTTAAGATCATTAACCAATCCATACCAATTGCACTTAAAAATCTTGGGTACTCAAAAAAGGAAATTAAAGAGATCACCGATTACGCCAAAGGAACCGGAACACTGAAAAAAGCCCCTTATATTAATTTTGAAACATTATCAGCCAAGGGACTTACTAAAGATGAGATCAATAAGATCGATAGCACAATTGATTCCGCATTTGAGCTGGGCTTTGCTTTTAACGTTTGGACACTTGGGGAAGAAACCTTAGAGAAACTTGGTTTTACAAGTGAAGAGTATAATAATCCAAACTTTAATTTTCTTCAATCTATCGGTTATACCAAGGAAGAGATAATTGATGCCAATGACCATATCTGTGGAACAATGACAATTGAAGGCGCTCCCAATATTCGGGATGAGCATCTTCCTGTATTCGATTGTGCCAGTAGGTGCGGTAAAAAAGGAAAGCGGTTTATCGATGCTTATGGCCATATCAAAATGATGGGCTCTGTACAGCCATTTATCTCAGGTGCCATCTCAAAGACCATTAATCTTCCCAATGAGACTACGGAAAAGGAGATTCAGGAATGTTATGAACTGTCATGGAAACTTGGATTGAAAGCCAATGCATTGTACCGTGATGGATGCAAATTGTCACAACCACTTTCAAACAAATCTGATACCAAAGCAACAAATGATGAAGAGGCCACTAAAGATAAAGTAGCTTCCAATGGTGAGTCTAAGGATGATAAAGTATTGAAGTTAACACCGGAGCAAGTGCTGGATGCTGCCAAAGAGATCATTCAAAACTCTGAGGATACCACATTTAAACGTCAGTTGTCAAATGTTGTAGAGAGAAAGAAACTTCCAGCTAAAAGAAGAGGCTTTACTCAAAAATCTAAAGTAGGCGGCCAAGCCATATTTGTCAGAACTGGAGAATATGGAGATGGCACCTTGGGGGAAATATTCATTGATATGCATAAGGAAGGAGCTTCATTCCGTTCATTGATGAATTGCTTTGCGATTTCGGTATCTATTGGATTGCAATATGGCGTTCCTCTGGAAGAATTTGTGAGCAAATTTACATTCACCCGATTTGAGCCTTCAGGGAATGTGGATCACCAAAATATTAAGAAAGCCACATCTATTGTGGATTATCTCTTTAGACTTTTAGGATTTGAATACTTGAAAAGAAATGATCTGGTACATGTACTACCCGATGAAATAAATGATGACCAAAAGGACACTTCTAAAGAACCACCTAAAGAAAGTAGTAAAGGAGGAAGTGCTGAAATGGCATATGTGAACGAGCCGGAAATAAAAGCAATTGCACCGGTAGGAAGTACTAAGGACCAGACTCAAGAATATATTAGCAATTTGCAGGCGGATGCACCGACCTGTGATAATTGCGGTCACCTGACTATAAGGTCGGGAACGTGTTACAAGTGCTTGAATTGTGGGAATAGCTTAGGATGTAGTTAGTGTGATCTCACGACTCTCTTTCTTTGTTTTCATAATTTTGAAATGGCCCCCGCAGGATGCCCCTTGGCGGGGGCTTTTATTTGTATTGGATGCACTTCTTCCTAATATTTATTAGTTTTGTCAAATGAGGTTCCTTGGCAAAATACTAATTTCCGGTATATCAGTTTTTGTTGCCGCTATTGCACTTTCAGGAGTCTCGATTGATAGTTATTGGGCAGCAATTATTGTAGCATTAGTGCTTGCATTTTTGAATTCATTTGTCAAGCCATTGCTAATAATGCTCACAATCCCTTTTACTATCATATCTTTTGGTCTTTTTTTGTTGGTCATAAATGCCCTGATCATATTATTAGCTGATGCAATGATATCAGGATTTTATGTGGATGGGTTTTGGTGGGCACTGGCCTTTAGTTTGATCTTATCTATCTTGACATCGGTCTTTTCTTCTCCATTTAGAAGAGCTGATACTTCAAGCGAGAGAGACCAATAGGACCATAATATTGTAAATTGAGATATTATGTATATAAAACTTTTTTTGATCGGATGCTTAGGGGTATGTCTCTCTTGCAGCTCAATAGATGGGCAAGATGACAATGAGGGGACATCTTTTGCTAACGTTTTTTCAGTAGACAGAAAAACGAGCCAGGAAAATGATTTGCCCCCCACTAAATTTTCCCTTGAGTATCCCGATGATGTAACAGTTCTTTTTCCTGATAATAAGCGGGATCATATAACTATTCAAGTTATGAAAGATGGATTGGTTATTGAAGAATTGTGGATCAGTAAAACTAACCTCAAAGCTCCTGAAAGGGCTGATGCAAAAGGATTATTGGATTCATATGTTACCAGTTTTGAAGGAGATGTTGCTGACTTTAGTGCTAAATTCGTTGGAGAAGCACCCTTTAAGGGAGCAATGACCTACCAAATTCGAGCCATCGTAGATTTTTCTGAGCTTCAACCGGAAAAGTACGCCGGCAAATACAGAATGCTTCTAATGATACCATTTCCCGAAAGGGATCAGATGCTGAATGCGGTTTCAGTAACTATGATCGCCAATCAAAAGTCTGAGATCAAATCATTCGCCGACTTTGGGAAGGAAGGTGTTATTAGTAAGATCTGGAATACATTCAAGTATATTGAGTGATTTACCATGATTACCGGTTATAATACTTTACTCATAGTAACCAATAATTAAGGGTAGTTTTATAATTTTGTAGGGTGAATCTGACTATTGACATAGGAAATACACAAATGAAAGCAGGATTGTTTGATAATGATGATCTGGCTGAAATTTATGTGTATGATGACCTTGAGAAATTTGATATTGCAGAGATCCAGGAAAAATATGCACCCACCCATACCATCGTTTCATCAGTCGTGGAAAAGAAAGATAGTCTTAAGAGTATTTTTGAAAATGTACCATCACTGATTGTCTTGACAGAAGAAACAGAATTGCCAATTAAAAATCTTTATGAAACCCCTGATACACTTGGGAATGATAGGATTGCTGCTGTTGTAGGAGCACATGTTTTATGTCCAGGTGTTAATACTCTGGTTATAGATGCAGGCACATGCATTACTTTTGATCTTATCAATAAGCAAGGTGAATATTTGGGGGGAAATATCTCGCCCGGCATTAATATGAGATTTAGTGCACTGCATACTTTTACAAGTAGATTGCCGTTAATTAGTATCAAGGAAAAATTTGATTTGATTGGCAGATCAACCGATGATTCTATTGTTAGTGGAGTGTTGAAGGGAATTGTTGCCGAACTAAAGGGGATGATTGAAAATTACAAGCAAGATTTCCAATCTTTACAAGTAGTGATTACAGGTGGAGACACCATTTTCTTTGAAACACAACTTAAAAATGAGATATTTGCAGTTCCAAATTTAGTGCTCATTGGACTGAATAAAATATTATCGTATAATGTACAACTTTTGGATTAGATTACTCTTTTTGGTTTTGTTCATTGGAAGCATCCTACCATCCAATGCTCAAATGCTTTTGTCTAAGCTGAATTCCCCTTATACAAGATTAGGGTTTGGGGAAATCCAGTCCACCGACTTTGGAGTAAACAGAGCTATGGGAGGTGTAAGTGCAGCATTTAGTAGTTCTGAGAATTTGAATTATAGTAACCCTGCTTCCTATTCTCAAATTAGATATACAACTCTTGAAGGAGGCTTATTTGGTATTAGCAAAACCTTGAATACAGATTCAACCAAACTAAGATCCAATGGTGGTTCAATGGCTTATTTCTCAATTGGCTTTCCTGTTTCCAAAAGATGGGGAATGTCCTTTGGAGTAATGCCGTATTCCTCAGTCTCTTACCAAATTTCAGAGGAGAAGATAGATCCGCAACTCAGTAATATTTCATATCTGTATGAGGGATCAGGAAATTTGAACCAAATTTATTTTGGAAATGGGATCAGTTTGATCTCAATAGATAGGGTGGTGCCTAAGCGAATTGAAAGAAAGGTCCTTATAGAATCTGATAGTGTAACAAAGAGCTATTCAACGGAGTATGATTCGATCAATGTTAAAAAATGGCGCAACCTTTCTGTAGGAGGTAATGTCGGATATCTTTTTGGCACCTTTAATTATTTTAAATCCATTTCTTACCTGGATCAGGTAAATACGTATGATCTAAGATCTACAGAGTCGATCTCAGCAAATGACTTTATTTGGAATGTGGGTCTTCAATATGAAACCTTAATCAGTGAGAAGAAGAAAGAAGAAAAAGAGGAAGATCTTATCATTGGATTTGGGGTAAGGTCAAGCTTCGCATCAAGTATAAATATGTCAAGATCTATATTATGGGAGAGAGGAGAAGCTGGACTGAATACCTTCTCTGTAAAAGATACGATTATGACTGAAAGCAGTGAAGGGAAGAATGTAGAACTCCCTTTTCGGATCGGTGGCGGGATCATGCTTACAAGATCTAATAGTTGGCTTATTGGTGTTGACTTTGATTATGGGGAATGGTCAAAGTTCTCATCATTTGGTAAAAGCAACTCTTTAGCAAATAAATGGAGAGTTGGTGCAGGCGGTGAAATGACCGGTATTGATGATGGCCCCCTATGGAAAAGATTGAAATATCGCTTGGGTGGCTATTATGGAGCAGGATATTTACAATATAATAATGAGTCATTAGAAGAGTTTGGCATAACTTTTGGGCTTTCTTTTCCATTAAGGAAAAAGCTTGTCAATGAGTTTGGCAAATATGAAGTAAAGACTTTTTTCCCTTTGCATTTATCCTTTGAAATAGGACAATTCGGAACTATTGGAAACGAATTGATCAAGGAGAAATATTTTAAGACTACATTGGGCTTTACCTTGAATGAGAAGTGGTTTGTAAAGAGAAAATATGATTAACCTTAATTTGTTGGAATAATGGTAGTAAGAGTATTGTATAATTTGTTACTGATAGGCACACTGATTTCCTTCAATGTTGTTGGTGCTCCTTACGAGTTC
The DNA here is from genome assembly GCA_964572485.1 of uncultured Chitinophagales bacterium. Lineage (GTDB taxonomy): Bacteria > Bacteroidota > Bacteroidia > Chitinophagales > CAZNGA01 > CAZNGA01. The sequence continues at coordinate 17,467 of CAZNGA010000014.1, read as the reverse complement.
AACGATCAATGTTCTAAAAATGGGACTGACAGTATAAAAACGATAACAAAGATCACTTTATATAGAGAGTTTTTTAAACAGAAGAACTTTACAGATGCTGTTACTCACTGGAGATACGTATTTCTGAATGCGCCCGGTCATTGGCAAAGCACTTATGTGGATGGAGTGAAAATGTATACATCATTTATTAGTAAAGAAGAAGTTAAGGAAAAGAAAGTTCTATTGATAGACACCTTGCTAATGATCTATGATCAACGAATAAAGTGCTTTGATGTTGGATGGGGAAGAAGGGCGCACGAGATGTTTAAATATAGGCAGTCAGAGGTGCAAAAAGTACTTGACTCATTTGATGAAGCTATTGAGAAAAATGGAAACAAGACTGAATATTTTCTATTACAACCCTATTTCCTGATCTCCTTAAAGGCGCTGAAAAAAGAAATGATAACCAAGGAAAGGGTCTTGGAGATCCTGAACAAGATTTCTGAAATTATTGAATCCAATATTTCAAATCAAGGGAAGAATACCGAAAAATTCATTAAAACTCAAGCGCTCATTACAGCAAGTATTCCTTCAAAGTTTCTAGGTTGTGCTGAAGCAAAAGAGATCTTTGAAAAGAAATATAATGAGAATCCTGATGACGAGAACTTATGGAAACAGATCTATAATATCTTTATTACTGCAGATTGTGTTGAAGACCCATTATTTTTAGATGCCGGAGTAAAGTATTTTAATAAGGAACCTGATGGAATAAAGGCAGGTGTTATTGCAAAGGCCTTTGCAAAAGCGAAGAGGTTTTCTGATGCTGCAAAATTTCTAAAAAAGGCCATTGACTTGGAAGATGACAATCTAAAAAAAGCGGAGTATTATTTTCAATTGGGTGAATTATACCGATTGTTAAATGATTTCCCAGCATCAAAAATGTATGCTCAAAAAGCAGCAAACCTGAGATCTGGTTGGGGAAAACCATATATACTATTAGGGGACCTATATGTCTCAAGTGGCAAACTATGTGGCGAAGGAACAGGCTTTGACAGCCAAAGAGTCACTTGGGTCGCCATAGATATGTACGAAAAAGCGAAAAGAGTGGATCCTTCTCTTGCTGACGAGGCCAATAAGAATATCGCCTATGCTATGAAATATCTGCCCTCAAAAGAGCAATGTTTTTTACGCTCTTTGATGGAAGGAGATCCTTATACAGTACCTTGCTGGATAAACGAGTCAACCACTGTCAGATTTGCAAAAGAATAGCTAATTTTATAATTTGTTTTCTTTTAAACATTACAGATCAAACTAATCAAATCAAAATTGGTGTTTGCCCTTAATTTCAATTATTACCGGTATGCATTATTATTCATTTCGCTCGGAATGTTGTGGTCTGCATGCGAAACTGATATCAAACAAATAAATAAGATCACTTCTAAAAAGGAAGCTGCTGTAGAGATTGGGAAAGAAGTAGAGGTCCTCTATAGTGCTGAGGGCAAAGTAGTCTATAAAATCCTTGGATCTAAGTTGATCAGGCACAATACAGCGGATCCATATACTGAATTTCCTGAAGGAGTTGAGTTATTTGTATTTAACGATAGTATGGAAGTAGAAAGTAAATTGATTGCCGATTATGGGGTTAATTATGAACTACAAAATAAAATGATCGTAAAAGGGCATGTAAGATTGATGAATAACAAGGGAGAGCAATTGCGAACCGAAGAATTAACGTGGAGTAAAAAGAAGCAAAAGGTGTATTCAGATAAATTTGTTAAAATAACTACTCCAAAGGAAATCATATATGGAGATGGCTTTGAAGCAAATGAGGATTTTACCAATTATGAAATAAAAAAGATCAGGGGTACCATTGCTGTAGAGACAGAAAATTCCGTTATCCAAAGCCGGGAAAGTGGTGATGATTCACCATCATCAAAGCCGTAGGATCAGCTTTACAGGAAAGGGATATGGTATTGGCAATTTGTAAGGGATTGCTGAAATTTAAATAAAGGTCATTACAAAAAGAGATATATTTACATAAGGTGGATATTCAGATCATCATTTTAAGCTTACTCCTTTCTGCTTTCTTTTCCGGAATAGAGATCGCCTTTATTTCGGCTGACAGATTACTCATTGAACTAAAGAATAAGCAGGGTTCTTTTAGCGGAAAGATCCTGGCTGATTTTATCAAAGCCCCATCTCGTTTTATCGGAGCTACATTGATTGGAAATAATATTGCATTGGTGATCTTTGGCTTGAAGATGGCAGAGATCCTTAAACCATGGTTAGCGTCATTATTACCTGGAGCGATCACCTCTACTTTTTCCATTATGACCTTCCAGACATTGATCTGCACACTGGTCATATTGGTATTTGGGGAGTTTTTCCCCAAAATCACCTTTATGCTTAGCCCAAATCGTCTCCTTAACATATTTGCGATTCCTCTTTTTGTGATCTACTACCTATTATATCCTGTGATGTTGTTTATAATGAATATTTCAGATTTTATATTGAGAAAGATCCTGAAGACGAATTTTCAAGAGAAGGAGCTAACCTTTTCCAAGGCAGACCTTGCCTACTTTATTAAAGATGCTTCCCCAGGAGAAGAAGAGAGTGATGATTTGAATAAGCAACTTTTCAATAAAGCACTTCATTTGACGAAAGTAAAAATTAGAGAATGTATGGTTCCACGTCTTGAAATAGAAGCTGTAGAGCTAAATACTTCCATTGATGAGTTGAAATCAAGATTTGTAGAATCAGGATTTTCCAAGATCATAATCTACCGTGAATCTATTGACAATATCATAGGGTTTGTTCATCATTTTGATCTCTTTAAAATGTCTCAAAGCATAAAATCTATATTACTTCCTATTGCCCTGGTTCCTGAAACTATGTCTGCCAAAGAACTTCTTGACCTTTTTACCAATCAACGCAGAAGTGTTGCCTGGGTGGTTGATGAATTTGGCGGTACTGCAGGGATTGTAACCATTGAAGATCTATTAGAGGAACTATTTGGTGAGATAGAGGATGAGCATGATAGTGAAGATAAAGTTGAGCAGCAAATATCTGATAGTGAATATATTTTTTCCGCAAGACATGAGATCGATTACTTGAATGAGAAATATGACCTGCAGCTTCCGACCGGAGAGTACGAAACCCTTGCGGGCTTCATTGTTGCTGAGCAGGAGACCATTCCAAGAGTAAATGAGCAAATAGTTTTTGACAAATATCAGTTTACAATAGTACGTGTAAGTGAAACGAAAATTGAAACAATCAGATTGAAAATTATTGATCAACAATCCACGGATAATTCAGCATGAGGAATTGCAAGATAAATTTTGAATTTAGTTGTGAATATCCGTTCTTTGCACTTCATTTAAATCTACGCAGATGGCAGTAATTCTTAAGATCAGGAACAAGATGGGCATTTTTATTGTGGTAGTCATCGCAATTGCCATCTTAGGTTTTTTGTTGATGGATATGATCAACTCCGATTCTTCCGTATTAATGGGAGATAGAAATCTGATTGGAGAAGTTAATGGGCAGGAGATATCTCAAATGCAATATTTCTCTAAAGTAGATGAGGTGATTCAAATACAAAAGCAAAGATCTAATCAGACAAGTGTTAGTGATGAAATGGTCTTTAATATTCGTAACCAGACCTGGAATGATATGGTCGTTGATATCCTGCTCCAAAATGAATATGATGAACTTGCATTGAATATAATGGATGAAGAATTTTCTGATATGGTTTACGGGCCTAACCCTGATCCAATGATCAGACAGCAGTTTGTTAATTCTGAGACGAAGCAATTTGACCGTAAAATGCTTACTTCCACTTTAGACCAGATCTTAAATAACCCAGAGCGGCAGCAAGAGTATCAAGCATGGCTTCAATTTGAGGAGGTTATGAAAAAAGAGAAATTAAAAAGGAAATTGAGGAGCTTAATAAAAAATGGATACCATTTCCCAAATTGGTTAGCGGAAACAGATTTTACTGATAAGAATCGGAGAGCCAACATTAAATATATCATGATAGCCACTGATAACCCGGATACTTCAGCACCAATTAGTGATAATGCACTTGAGGATTATCTTGATAGGAATGAGGGCAAGTATAAACAAGAAGCCAACAGAACTATCGATTTTGTATCATTTGATGTAATACCCTCTTTTGAAGACACCATGGAGATCTATAACTGGGAAAAGGATCAAATGGAATCTTTTAAGAATAGCAAAGATGATTCAATGTTCGTCATTCTTAATTCTGATGATGGCTTTAATGATGCCTATTTGACGGTATCTGAAATGGAAGGAACCTTGAAGGATACATTCTTTTCAGTAGATACAGGAACGTTGATCGGACCATATGAGGAAAATGGTTATTTCAAATTGGCTAAAGTTGTTGATAGAAAATTAATTCCTGATTCTGTCAGGTACCGAAAAATTCTGGTGAGGGTAAATTCTGCTGAAGAAGTGCTGGAGAAAAGAGAGAAAGTAGATAGCTTGATGAAATTACTTGAAAATGGAGCTGATTTTGCCGAAGTGGCTAGAGCGAATTCCGAGCATGAAGAAACCGCAATAAAAGGCGGAGATGTAGGATGGGTGTACCGTGGAAGAGAGTTCCGTACTGTTAACAGTGCCATTTTTTATAGAAAGAATGAAGGGGATTTATTTGTAGTACCCGGACAGGAGGGCTTCATGATATTAGAAATTCAAGAAGCTGAGCCGGTATCAATTGGGGTACAGGTAGGTTATATATCAAAATTGATCACCTGGAGTGAAAGTACCAGGGATGAATACTACCAGAAAGCGATCACATTTGCCAATCAATGTGATAATGCTGAGAACTTTAATAAACTGATCGAGGAAAATGAAACTCTAACAAAAAGGACTGCCAGTAATAGTAAGATAAATGATTTTCGCCTAATTGGCCTTGGGGTTTGTCGTGAAATAATTAATTGGGCTTTTGAGGCTGATATGGGGGAGATCTCTAATGAGCTGTTTATCCTGGAAGATAAATTTGTGATCGCTCTTGTTTCGGAAGTATTTGAGGAAGGTAGAACACCATTGGAAGGGATAAGGACTGAAACTGAAGTTAATGTTAGGAAGGAGCTTGAAGCTGCCAGGATCAAAAAGCAAATGGAAGATGCAATTAATAAAAGCACGGATCTTTCAGCTATTGCCAATGAATTGAATGCTGAAGTCCAAACTGCGACTGATGTTGCCTATGACAATAATTTTATTGCAAATATTGGCTCAGAACCTAAATTGGTAGGTGCCATATTTGGATTGCAGGAGAATAATAAGCCATTTATTGTGGTAGGTGAGAATGGTGTATTTATAGTTGTAATCCAAGCATTCAATGTTCAGGAGCCGAATCTAACGATCTCACAGCAAGTAGATCAAATGCTTCAGGCCTATAAGAATAAAGTGGATAGGGATATTTTCAAGATCCTGAAGAATAGCGCAGACGTAGTTGACAAGCGCTATTTGTTCTATTAAACATATTTATTTGGAGTTACTGTACTCAACCCAACTTGCAAATAATCAAGAGCATAAATTATTATAATAAATAGTTACCGCCTACCCATAATCTAACACTTTACCATCATGAAAAAACAAGTTATAGCGGCATTAGTTACGCTTTTACTATTGATAAACATTATATTATTTACCGGAACGAGTACTGGCTCTTTTGAGGCAGACACCTCTATTCAGGATAATACTGAATCATCAGTTGGTGGCAAAACGTTTGCGGTAAAGCTTCCAAAGCAGATCCAATTTGCCGGTGAGAGTGTTCCTCTAAATGATTTTGAAGTGAAGGAACGATTGGATAGAGAGTTGCTTATTAACTCTTATTGGCATTCTTCAACAATTTATTTGCTCAAGCAGGCAAATAGGTATTTCCCTATTATCGTTCCAATCTTGAAGGAGCATAATATCCCTGAGGATTTTAAATTTGTAGCGCTGGCAGAAAGCGGATTACAAAATGTGGTATCACCCAGTAATGCCGTTGGGGTATGGCAATTTTTGAAAAGTACCGGGAAAAGCTATCAACTAGAGATCAATGATGAGGTGGATGAGCGATACCATTTGGAGAAAGCCTCTGCGGCGGCGTGTAATTATTTGCAAGATGGTTATAACATATTCCATAACTGGACATTGGCTGCAGCATCCTATAATATGGGTATAGAGAGTTTGAGGAAGAAAACAAAGCAGCAAATGCAGGAATCCTATTATGACCTATTGTTGAATAGGGAGACCTCAAGATACTTATTTCGCATTCTTGCTTTTAAAGAGATATATAATAACCCTGAAAAGTATGGGTTTTATTTAGAGGCCGATGACCTTTATCAGCCCATTAAGTATAAAACAGTGACGATCGATTCTGCAATAACCAGTTTGCCCTTGTTTGCCAAGCAAATGGGGACCAACTATAAATTGCTGAAGTTCATGAACCCATGGCTTAGAAAGAGATCCCTGAAAAATCCTTCGAAAAAGAAATATGTATTGAAATTTAAGGTTTAATGCGGATATTCTCATTTGAACAATCTCAATTCTTATATTCTTTGGCCACTATTAAAGCAGTTTAATAAATTGGCTATTTTTGCGACGTGGAAAAACCAAAAGTAATTATCATTGGTGCCGGGCCGGCCGGATTAACCTGTGGTTATAAATTGATCCAGGAGGGATATCATGTGGAGATATTTGAAGCGAACCAGAAAGTAGGAGGATTGGCAAAGAGCTTTGAATTGTGGGGCCAAACGGTAGATTGCGGGCCGCACCGCTTCTTTTCCAGTGATATCATTGTCAATGATTTTTTTAAAGAGGTGATACAGGACGATTATATCACTGTGGATCGACTTACCAGGATCTACTATGACAGGAATTTCTTTTTTTACCCCCTCAAGCCATTTAATGTATTCAAAACACTTGGCATCTTCAAAGTGATAAATATCTTGTTGAGCTACCTTAAACAACGTATCCATCCCATAAAAGATCCTACAACTTTTGAAGAGTGGATCGTAAATAAATTTGGGAGGAAGTTGTATACTATCTTTTTTAAGAATTACACCGAGAAATTGTGGGGCATCCCGTGCTCAGAGATAGACGCAGATTGGGCAGCCCAAAGGATCAAGAAATTTTCCCTTTTTGAAGCCATTAAAAGTGCTTTTTTAGGCGATAGTAGTAAAAAACATAAAACCCTTGTAGATCAATTTGCCTATCCGAAGTATGGAGCAGGTACTCTATATAAGAAAATGCAAGAGTATATCATCGATAAAGGAGGAACGGTACATTTAGATTCTGCCATTGAACACGTCCTGATGGGGGAGGACAAACAAGTAAAAGGGGTGAAATTAATGAGCGGGGAAGAATTCTTTGCAGACATGGTTGTTTCTACGATGCCTCTAACTCTGATGGTGAAGAGGTTAGGACAAGCACCTGAAAATGTGGTTAATGCATGTAAAAAGTTAATCTATAGAAATGGTATATTGGTCTATCTGGAGATAGATTCTGATGATGTATTTCCTGATAATTGGTTGTACATACATGACCCGGATGTGAAGCATGGGAGGATCGCCAATTTTAGGAATTGGTCACCTTTATTATATGGAGATAAACAAACCTCTATTTTGTGCCTTGAATATTGGTGTTTTGATAAGGACAATGTATGGGTAGATGGAGATCAAAACATTGCCCAACTTGCCAGAAAGGAGATAAGAAAATTGAATTTGATCCCTATCAAAACTAAGATATTAAATACTCATGTATTGCGGTTGCCTAAATCCTATCCAGTGTATGGTAAAGGATACAGGCAACATCTCCAGGTTATTGAGAAATATGTGGATGCGATCCCGAATTTATTGGCCATTGGCAGATATGGAGCTTTCAAATATAATAACCAGGACCACTCCATATTGATGGGATTAATGGCAGCCAGGGAGATCATAACAGGCGAAAAGCAGGGGTTGTGGAATATAAATTCGGATACTGATTATCATGAAGATGGTGAAGTTCTTAAATCCTCTTCATAAGAATCAATGAATAGAAAATTCTACAGAGTCTGAGGATTAAACCTTTTATTTCAAGATTGCTCCCTTAACTCTTTACAATGATCTAAAATTACCTTATTTTTGCAACCTTTTGAGAGATGTTGTATGTTAAGAACGATTGATTATTCAACATTTCTTTAATAAGGTGCGGTAGCTCCCGCCTTCTCCGCCTGGCGGCGGATACGTCGGGCAGGCAGTCTCGATAGAATAGAGATTTTGACTGTGTCGGGATCGGTAGAGCAAGGTGATAGAAAGAAAAGAAGTATTTGAAATATTATAAAAGGTGCGGTAGCTCAGTTGGTAGAGCACAGGACTGAAAATCCTGGTGTCGGCAGTTCGATTCTGCCCCGCACCACTAATTAATTCTCTGAAAGCCTGGAATAATTAATGTTTCAGGCTTTTTTGTTTTTATTACTGAAACTATTTGTTTTTCTTTATCATTTAAGCAATCCTGTTTATATTGATTGGAGGGAAGCTACATATTTCGGGAAGGCTACAAAACGATTATGATACCGTAATGCTTATAAGTTCCGATACAGACCTTATTCCTGCTATTCAATACATTCGATCAGAAGGCAAAAAACTTGAGTATATAGAATTTTCTCGTGCGCCTTCTTTTGGATTGCAAAAGAACGCTGATCTTTCAGTTCTTTTGCGCCCAATTGATATTGAAAAGTTCAAAGCAAACTCAAACAAAAAGTAAAATAATTATAAGCACTTGATTTCTTGGGGAGAGGTTAGGTGTGAATGTTACTGCTTAGGAGGAGAGGTTATTATAAACCTAAAGTCCATCACTATTCCATTTTCGAATTTAAAAAACAAAAAAGAGCAATATTTACTATTTTCATGCCATTCTGGTGATTCATAGTAAATATACCTACTCATTAAGCTATCAACCTCGCTAGGTTCTCCAAATAAAGTAACTATTTCTGTTTTCTTCAATCCTATTATGCAATTATATCTTTTACCAGTTAATGATAATAATTCAGGGCCTTCTTTATAATAATCCAACTCTTTATCATAATACCAATTCTTTTTTATAAACAGTTCTATCTCATAACACTCATCCTGTTTAGCTAAATGCTTTGAGCAAGACAAAAACAGAATTGCAATTACCGGGGAATATAAACTCTTGAATCTAATAACCTCGTATTTAATTTTTAAAAAAGTAAATTATATTTTGACAATCTTCTTCGATAAACTATTATTTCCAACATTAAATCTTAGCAAATAAAAGCCAGCATATTATGATAGATTTTTGAATCGTTATTAGTATAATTATGAATATAGGGAATAAAGCTGATCTATTATAATCTAAGAGGATTTTGTATGAGAAAATGATTAAATAAGGGGAAACGTAATGTTAATCACTCAACCTTCTGTAATAAGCCATGAGTATGACTGCGGCAACTAATATAAATGTACCCAGGATCATGAATGTAAATATAATATTGCCGTCATTTGTGAAAAAGGGGATGGCAAATATGCCTATAAATGTGGATCGAAAGAGTACGTTGATCAAACCAAAAACGCTATTGGTCCTGCCAATAATAGTATTAGGTATATGGTTGAAAAGATAGGTCATCCTTAGCACCCTGGTACCTGCGTTGCAAAATCCCATGATAAGAAATAATAAGTAGAAGAGGGGTACAATTGTGATCACCATGCAAAGATAAAAGGTGATGGAACCAACAATAAATACAATAATAATAGACTGGACTGTATTGGCTTTTTTAAATAGCCACCTGATCCCTGCACCCGCAAATATAGATCCAAGTGCAAAATAGATCTCCGAAGAGGCGTAAACGCCTGCACCTGCTTCAAGATGATCTTTTACATAAATTGGGAGCAGGTAGAATGCGGTGACAAGGATGGTAACAAATATGGAAAAGGAAGCATTCCCGAAAATAAATATCAATGGATGTGTCTTTAAAAAATGAAATCCTGCTTTTACCCGCTCTAATATCCCCCCAGTATCAAGAATTCTCTCCGAAATAGAACGGTACCTAATGAAGTAAATAAGTATAATAGCAACAATGTAAGTTGAGGCGTCCATCAAAAAGATCTCCTGTAATTGCCATTGCTTAAAATCTATTGGAAACTGAATATTGAAGCCTAATAAATTGATGATGCCATCCGATGAGCCGGTAAGCAGTATTGCAGCGAGAGCACCTGATATAGCTGTGGTTAATTGTCCCTGTACCTCTATGTAGGATGTGATCCTGCCATAATCTTTTGGATCAGTGATCTCCTGAGCAAAAGCATATAAATTGGGGTAGTGAATGTTATAGATGAACACGGTCACACCAAAAACCAGGGCGATCAATATCGCAGGGATCGTACCAAATGAAAATCCAAAAATAGCTACACCCAGAACAATCATAAACCCACAAAGGGAGGAAACAAGAAATATTTTCTTTCGATCGTACTTATCAATCATGGTGCCGGCGTATAAACCCCAGAAAAGCGATAGACCGGTAAGTGCAAAGTAGATGAGCCCAAACTCTGAGGCCTTACCATAGATCACCGTATAATACCATGGGATGGCTATCATGCTAATTCCCTGCGCAAATCCTGAAATGGAATTCGCTGCAAAGAGTAAATAGATGGCTTGCTTATTTTTCAAACAATAAAGTTTATTAATCTCCTGTCAAAGATAGTGCTGTACCTAAATCGCTATATTCTAAATAAATTCGAAGTTATATAAAAATATACCCAAAACGATTACTGATTCAACTTTTGATGCTTTTTCCAGATTTAATATTTAGGAATCTTTAATTGCTAAGTACTAAATCAAAAATTCTCAACGTTTACCAGCATCTTGTATTCGGTTTTATAGATTAGAATTTGAAATTATTTAGGATTTCGGATTTCAGCCTATGAACATTGGATGTTAACTATTCAGTGGTTAGCGTTTTTTGAAACTTGTACTATTTATTGTAAAAGACAAAGTTATATCTTTACAGAGAAATACCTATTTTCCTTGCTGACCATTGCTCGAATAGTTATTGCTTAATTGTAGAAAATATGTCTATTAATCGAAAGGTCAAGTCTATCTCCAAACAGGAAGCATTAGCAAAGGCGATGAGGTATTGTGCTTACCAGGAAAGGTGCCATTACGAGGTGAGCACCAAATTATCAAACCTTGCGCTTGACAATAGTGTGATTGAAGAAGTGATGGCTAAGCTCATCGAAGAAGGTTTCCTGAATGAAGAGAGGTATGCAAAAGTATTTGCAGAGGGGAAATTCCATTTGAAGAAATGGGGGAAGCTAAAGATCCAAAAAGCGCTGGTAGATAAGAGGGTCTCCGAAACATGCATATCTAGAGGACTTGATGAAATTCCTGAACAGGATTATCATGATACCCTTGAAGAATTAATAAGAAAAAAGGGTCCTGAAATTAAGTCAAGCAACGATTATCAGTGGAAGCATAAATTGGCAACATTCGTGATTCGGAAAGGATATGAACCTGAATTGGTGTGGAATATGGTGAGATCAATTGATCATTGATCTTGAATTCACATATTGTCGATCATCTCTTTTATCAATGGAGTTAATTTTTTTGCGATAGCATAATTCCCTTCCGGGGTTAAATGCAATCCATCCAAACATAATTTATGATTCGAAAGATCAACAAATGGGCCGATATCAAAATAAGAAACCTGGCGGTCATCTTTATTGAGGAACCTCTTGACTTCTTGCTGTTGAAGGGTATGGCTGATTCCCGGCGGACAAACAAATAATACCTCTTTTTCCATAGAAGTAAGATACCCCAATGATGCTTCTAAGTATTTCATATATCCCTTATAGGGGACCTCACTTTTTGATACCATTCCTCGTGCAGCCGTATCCAGTGCATTGAAATATCTGGCTACCTGATCATATTCATTATCCTCTTTTATTTTGTTTTGATCGAATTCAATATGACCTTTATTTCCTTTGATAGAAAATATCCTCTCTTTGATAAAAGGCCATATGACTTGCTTATACCCAAAGATCCTAAATAGGAGATCATTACCTCGCAAATTATTTCGCTGTAGCAGTTCAGGCATCATATCATTGTAGCCATTGAATAGGATAGCTATATCATAATTCAGATAGTCGTATAATTTAAGATCATGGGAAATCCCATAGATGCCCTGGCCATTAGCCCCTAAGTTGACGACAGAAATATTTAGGCCTTCTTTTTTCAATAACTCCTCTAAGAAATATGGCCAGGTTTTGTCTTTTTTTACTCCATAGCCATAAGTTGTACTCCCACCAAAACAAGCAATAATGGTTGGATCATCGGGGGAAACAATTTCCCCTCTATAGCCTTTATAGTTATACCAGCTATAATAATTATTTAGGAAGTAATGTAAAGCTAGATCCGATAGCCATATGACTACCAGCATTGTAGTTGCCAGGATAAGGATCTTTCTAAGTTTCATTTGGTATATAATAAGGTTACCCAAATTTCTCTTTCAAAACCTTTTTCAATGAGAACATTTCATCTCTCAACCTTGCAGCTTCAATAAAATCAAGCTCCTTTGCTGCTTTTGCCATTGATTTGCTTGTGATCTTGATCGCTTTTTCTAATTCGGGTTTTTGCATATATTGAACAACCGGATCTGCTGCGATAATGTTGCCTTCATTTTCAACATAGGCCTTTTTGCCACCTACCCTAATATCTAGTACTGAAGACTGGTTTAATATCTGTTCTTGTGTTTTAAAGATCGTCTTTGGCGTGATCTTGTATTTTTCATTATAGGTTAATTGTTTTTCACGCCTCCTGTTAGTTTCTGTAATGGTCTTTTCCATCGAATTAGTGATCTTGTCAGCATACATGATCACCTTACCATTTATATTCCTTGCTGCTCTTCCTGCTGTTTGGGTCAAGGAGCGTTCGGAACGTAGAAACCCCTCCTTGTCAGCATCAAGGATAGCTACAAGTGAAACTTCAGGCAGGTCTAAACCTTCTCTTAATAGGTTCACCCCTACAAGCACATCAAATTTTCCAAGCCTGAGGTCACGCAGGATCTCAACCCTTTCCAGTGTTTCTACTTCTGAGTGAATATATCGGCATCTAAGGTCAAGCCGGACAAAATACTGAGTCAACTCTTCTGCCATCCTTTTTGTAAGTGTGGTTACCAGTACTCTTTCTTTCACCTTCGCTCTCTCATCGATCTCTTCCAACAAGTCATCGATCTGGTTGACACTCGGGCGAATTTCAATTTCAGGATCAAGCAAACCGGTAGGCCTTACCACTTGTTCTACAATGATGCCTTCAGAACGTTCAAGTTCGTATTCCGCTGGAGTTGCGCTCACGTAAACTACTTGGTTGAGGAGGCTTTCAAATTCATCAAAAGTAAGTGGCCTGTTGTCTAAAGCTGAAGGAAGCCTAAAACCAAAGTCGACAAGGTTATTTTTTCGGGAGCGATCTCCACCAAACATACCTTTTACCTGAGGTACGGTAACATGGCTTTCATCGATGACCGTCAAAAAATCTTCCGGGAAATAGTCTAACAAGCAAAATGGGCGGTCCCCCGGATTTCTTTTGTCCATGAATCTGGAGTAGTTTTCAATGCCGGAGCAATACCCCAGTTCTTTCATCATTTCAATATCAAAAGTCACTCTTTCGTGCAGTCTTTTGGCTTCCTGAAACTTGCTGACAGATTCATAATACTCTTTCTGTTCAATGAGTTCCTCCTTTATCTCATCCAATACGCGGTCAAAATCTTCTTTAGGGGCCATATATATGTTGGCCGGGAAAATGGCAATGTTCTCTAAACGCTCTATCCTCTTTCCAGATTCAGGATCAAAAAATTCGAGGCCTTCGATCTCATCACCAAAGAAGGTGATCCTAAATGCATTATCTGCATAGGGAGGGAAAATATCAATTGTATCACCTCTTACCCTGAAGGTTCCTGGCAGGAATTCAGCTTCTGTTCTTCCGTATAAGCTATTCACAAATTTAAATAGGAGATCATTCCTTCCTATTGCTTCCCCAACGGCTAACCTGATGATCCCTTTCTTGTATTCCGCAGGATTCCCTATTCCATAGATGCAAGACACAGAGGAGACCACTATAACATCCCTTCTCCCTGATAGCAGGGATGATGTGGTCTTCAATCTTAACTTTTCAACGGTTTCATTGATGGATAGATCCTTCTCAATATAAGTATCCGATACCGGGAGATAAGCTTCAGGTTGATAATAGTCATAGTAGGAGACAAAGTATTCAATTGAATTATTTGGAAAGAACTGTTTGAGCTCACCATACAACTGAGCAACTAATGTTTTATTATGGCTCAATATAAGCGTGGGTTTTTGCACATTCTCTATCACATTGGCGATCGTGAAAGTTTTTCCTGAACCTGTAACCCCTAAAAGTGTCTGTGCTCTATCTCCTCTTTGAATGCCTTCTGTAAGCTGCTTAACAGCTTCAGGTTGGTCACCGGTAGGTTGAAAATCAGAAATAAGCTTTAATTTCATCGCCTATTTTTTGGTAAGAGTGAAGTGAAAAAGATATATTTGAAGTCAGAACAATGAAGGGCTGACCTCTTATTAATTGGAGCGTTGATATATTTTATATGTTGAGTCAACAAGAGGATTAATTTAGCAGTTAGATCTCGAATAATATTGTTGCAGTTTATTGCTGAATCAAGTGCAAATTTATGTTATTTTCAGCAATTGTAACATCAATAAAATTGGGCATCCGCCTCCCACTTTTATAGACATCTTATTTAATGGATAATTGATAATCATGGATACCCCTATTAAAATTGCACAAAGGAAACCAAGATCATTCGTTGCTGAAGAGCTAAGGATTGATAGTTGGGATAATTTAGAATCTTACTTTAAAGACATCATATCAAGAGAAATTACAACCCCTGAAGAGCTCATTGTATGGTTGTCCGATATTAGCGAATTAGAGGCAGTGATCTCTGATGACTTGGCTTGGCGCTATATTCGAATGACCTGTGATACCACTGATAGCAAATCGAAGGAATCTTATGAGCGGTTTGTAAGGAATATTGACCCACAGGTTAAGGAATACCACAACAAAATAAACCATAGGTTCCTTGACGTTATTACTATGGAAGGATTTGATCAAAAGAAATATCAGGTTTATATTAATACTACCAAACGGCAGATCGACCTCTTTTGTCAACAGAATATCCCCTTATTCACCGAACTACAAGTTCAAGAGCAAGCTTTTAACACCATTTCAGGGAGGATGATGGTCACTATTGAAGGGAAAGAGCTCACATTACAACAGGCAGCTTTTCTTCTCAATAACAATGATAGGTATCAACGAGAGCAGGTATTTGGAAAAATATATGATAGAAGAAAGGAGGATGTGGAGGAACTCGATCAGTTATTCTCGAATATGGTAACAGTAAGGGATGAGATAGCCCAAAATGCAGGTTATGGTAATTACCGTGACTATCGCCACGATGAATTCTGCAGGTTTGATTACACTATTGAAGACTGTCTTCAGTTTCATAACTCGATTGCAAGTGAGATACTTCCTGTAATTGATGAAATTCTTGAGCGCAGGAAGAAGTTATTGAAGGTAGATGTGTTGAAGCCCTGGGATCTTGAAGTAGATCCGAATGGGATGTTGCCTCTTAAACCTTTCCACTCTACTGAAGGCTTGATCGATAAGACCATTGATCTATTTTACAAAATAAGACCTGAGTTTGGTGAACAGATCGAGGTGATGAAAAAATTAGAACACCTTGATCTTGATTCAAGAAAGGGGAAGGCCCCTGGAGGATATAACTATCCATTGTTAGAAACCGGAGTGCCTTTCATATTTATGAACTCTGTGGGCTCACACAAAGATCTTATCACTATGATGCATGAAGGAGGCCATGCAATACATTCATCCCTAATGAATAGCCTGGAACTTTCAGCTTTTAAAGATGTACCTATTGAAGTGGCAGAATTAGCTTCAATGACCATGGAGCTATTCTCTATGGAATGGTGGTCCATGTTTTATGATGACCAAAGTACCCTTAAAAGAGCGCGATATCAGCAACTTACAAGAGTATTGAGCATTTTTCCTTGGGTTGCTGCAGTTGATAAATTTCAGCATTGGATCTATCTACATCCAAAACATACTATTGATGAGCGAAACAAAATTTGGGTTGAATTATATAACAGCTTTTCATCAGAGATCATTGATTGGTCTGGCCAGGAACATGGTTTTGCTATTGCCTGGCAAAAGCAACCACACATTTTCACTTTACCATTTTACTATATAGAATATGCAATTGCGCAGCTGGGAGCAATTGCTTTATGGAAGAGGTTTCGCCAGGATCCTGAAAGTGCAGTGAGCGATTATCGCAAAGCGCTATGTCTTGGGGGCTCCAAAACCATGCGAGAAGTTTATGAAGCTGCCGGAATTCAATTTGATTTTTCAAAAGAATATGTTGGGGAATTAGCCACTTTTGTGAAGGAAGAGTTGCTAACTCTCATTAAACATGATTAAAGTCATTTCTCGTCCTGACATTTATCATAAATCGAACAACTTAATTACACTAGTTTAGTGTTTTTATTTTGGGGGTAGCTCATTCAATCTACAATACAAGTCTTGAATTTTCATAATCTTAAAAGTAGTATGCAGGCAAATCGAATAAATTGTACGGATTGTCCAAGGAAAAACTGTTTGATAAACAAATATGGTTCACCGAAATGGAAATCCATAGTAGATGATAATAAAACAACCACATTATATAAAAAGGGACAGCAGATCTTTAAGGAGGGGAACACGGTTTTTGGTGTTTTCTTTGTTCGAAGCGGGAAGGTTAAGATCTTCAACAGTGGATTAAAGGGAAAGATGCAGATCGTAAGGTTAGCTAGATCTGGTGAAATAATTGGCCATCGTGGATTTGGAGGAAAGTTATTTTATCCCATTGGTGCCGCTTCTTTGGTTGATTCTCAAATTTGTTTTATCGAAAATGAGATATTTTTCAACTTGTTGAAAGCAAATTTGGAGTTGACATTTAATTTGATGCTATTCTACGCAGATGAATTGAAAAAATCCGAAATAAGGATGCGGAATCTTACTCAAATGCGTACTCTTGAACGTATTGTTGAAGCGCTTTTCCTGGTGGGAGATGTTTTTGGAAAGAAAGAGCCG
Organism: uncultured Chitinophagales bacterium; assembly: GCA_964572485.1. Lineage (GTDB taxonomy): Bacteria > Bacteroidota > Bacteroidia > Chitinophagales > CAZNGA01 > CAZNGA01. The sequence continues at coordinate 301 of CAZNGA010000014.1, read as the reverse complement.
GACGATTCATTATTATTGGATGTCCCATTAACGAGGCAGGAGATTGCCGATATTGCCGGCACTACCCAAGAGCAGGTGATCCGAACATTATCAGAATTCAAGAAAAATAATCTAATATTCACCAAAGGGAAGCAAATATTTATAAAGGATTTTAAGGGGATGAGTCATATTATTGCAGAGTATCCTACTTGGTAAAGGATTTGAGGATTTCAAATGATACAATTGGCCAATATTGTTGTTGAAAAATATTTTGTTGTTGAAAAATAATTTTTGATTGATAATAATTCTTTAATACATTTGC
>CAZNGA010000013.1:0-57390 GCA_964572485.1 uncultured Chitinophagales bacterium | reverse complement strand
TTTTTTACTCATAAGCAAGTTTTTTTAGACAAATATCAAATAGGAACAAAATGAAAAATAGATATGATCCCATTTTACTACAAAACCACTTGATTATTTCCAGGTGAATAATCATTTTCTAAAAGCGCAACGATTTTCTTGAAGTTCTTTGGTACGTTAATAAAATCAACATCTCCTCCATCGATCATTAGCACTTTGCATTGTTTTTGCATGTCAAAATAATCCATATATCCCTCTTCAATTTTTTCTAAATATTTTTTCTGAATATTTTGTTCATAGCTCCGTCCTCTTTGGTTGATATTTTCTATAATTCTGTGAATAGGGATAGTAAGGTACACAATCAGGTCTGGAGCAGGCAATAAGGGGCTGATCGTTTCATATAAAGATACGATCGCTTTATGGTCGGTAGAAGAAAGGGTTACTTTGCTGAAGATCAATGATTTATAAAGATGGTAATCGGTGATAAGTAGGGGTGTTTTATCCGATGTATGGTCAATGGTATGTATCATTTGGGTAAATCGTTCCTGAAGGAATGAAATTTCTGCAAGAAGGGATATTCTTGAAGGATCATCATAAAATTCAGGTAAGAACCTATTTGCAGTTATTTGTTCCAGCGCTAATGACCTTCCCAATTCTTTTGCCAACTTGGTGGCAAGAGATGTTTTGCCTGCGCTTATGTTCCCTTCAATACATATATGGCGATATTTCATAGGTCAAAAAGTCTTCTGAATGGATACCGCTGATGTGTCGGTACATCTTTCGAGCAGTTCCTGAATGGTGGCTTCTGCTATCGGGTGAACGAATTGAGGTGCGATCTCAGCCAGAGGCGCTAATACGAATTGCCTCTTGGAGATATGTGGATGTGGGATGATGAGGTTGTCATCTGTGATCACCTCGTCATTAAAAAAAAGGATATCGATATCGATCTCCCTGTGCCCCCATTTTTCTCTTTTCAATCTACCCATCCTCTCTTCAATGGATTGAAGGTGAACGATCAATTGCTGGGCAGTTAAAGAGGTAGTTACCAGCAATGCCTGGTTCAGGAAATAGTGCTGTTTCTTTTTACCCCAGGGCTCAGTTTCATAGATTGAAGATACGCTTTGAATGGAACCAACACCCTTTTTGATCAGCGCTCTTGCCTCTGCTAAATAGGAGCTTCGATCTCCAATATTACTCCCAAGAATAAGATAGGTTTGGTTCATGTTTTTGGTTAGTAAGAGTAAGAATTTTCAAAAAATTTAGTATCATTACGCACTTTAAAGTGTCCCTCTTTATTACTTCATAAACATACAATAAAATGCGTCAATTCTTTAAGTTTTTCTTTGCCTCAATGTTTGGCTTTCTATTTGCAATTGGTATTGGGTTTTTCATCTTCACAATCATTATCGTAGGGATTTTTTCATCGATTCAGGAGAAAGACAAAGTTGAAATTGATCCAAATAGTATATTGAAGGTCAAGTTAAATTACCAGATCATGGAAAGAACTTCCAATGATCCATTGCGGAATTTTGATTTTGAATCTTTTAAGCCAAGATTTAACCTGGGATTAGATAAAGTTATAGATAACATTAATAAAGCGGCAGATGACGATAATATCAAGGGTATCTACCTTAATTTAACTATGATACCCACAGGATGGGCTACTGTAGAGGCGATCAGGAATGCATTGATTGACTTCAAAGCTTCAGGTAAGTTTATCGTTGGTTACTCTGAATTTTATACACAGAGGGGTTTTTATTTAGCTTCGGTGGCTGATGATATATACTTGAATCCAGCGGGGATTTTCGATTTCAGGGGATTTAGTATTGATTGGATGTTCTTCAAAAATGCACTGGATAAACTGGAGATACAGCCACAGATCTTTTATGCAGGGAAGTATAAAAGTGCAACCGAACCCTTTAGACTGGATCGGATGAGTGATGAAAACCAGGTGCAGCTTTCTTCTTTCCTCAATAGCAATTTCAACCATTATTTGAGCAATATCTCATCTTCAATAGGGATCGAATATAATGTGCTGGATAGCATAGTAGAGAATTTGTTGATAAGGAAGCCTGAAGATGCCAAAAGATGGCAACTTGTTGATGACCTTTTATATGAAGATGAATTGTTTGCTCATATGAGAGACCGTTTAGGCATCGATGAGGATGCAAAGATCAATTTTATAACGATGAACAAATTCAGTCGGGCGTCTAAAAGGTCGTCTAGCTATGGTAAAGATAAGATTGCGGTTGTTTACGCTGAGGGGGATATCGTCTTTGGGAAAGGTGAGGCCGATGAAATTGGGTCTGCCACATTCGCGAAGGCGATCAGGAAAGCCCGCCTCGATGATAAAGTAAAAGCCATCGTTTTAAGGATAAATTCTCCCGGAGGATTTGCCCTGGCTGCCGACCTAATTTGGCGTGAAGTGGCTTTAGCAAGAGAGGCTAAGCCGGTGGTAGTCTCCATGGGTAACTATGCAGCATCAGGAGGCTACTATATTGCATGCGCTGCTGATACTATTGTTGCTGAAGCAAATACACTTACAGGTTCTATTGGTGTGTTTGGTATGTTGTTGAACATCAAAAATTTCTTCGACCATAAACTGGGGATCACTTTTGATAGGGTTAAGACCTCCCGGTTCGCTGACCTGGGTAATCCTTCACGACCGATAACTGATGAAGAACGTGCTATCATTCAGGTAGAAGTGGACAGGATCTATAGCGATTTTAAAGAGAAAGTAGCTGAAGGACGAGAAATGGATATTGATTATGTAGATAGCATTGCACAAGGTAGGATCTGGACAGGTACACAAGCCAGGGAAGTGGGGTTGGTTGATGTGATAGGAGGTATGACCCAGGCTGTCGAAATTGCAAGTGATATGGCTGATTTGGAAGAGTACAGGATCGTGAAGTACCCCAAAGCCAAAGATCTACTCCAGCTTTTTCTTGATGATTATACTATGAATATGAAAGATGATATTGCTTCAAAAGAGATCGGGGCGGCATACCCATATTACAAGCAGTTGAAAAAGATATTAGTGATGGATGGTATCCATGCTCGAATCCCCTTTTTTATTGAAGTGGACTAAGTAGGTAAGTAATCAGTCAATATTAGAGGACCCTTAAAATCATCAGTTTTGTCTCTGCCTAAAGAAATAAAAGTAGCTTGTGAAAATGGCCTTGTACAGACCTTAGGAAAACCTGTAAGTGTATTGAATTTTGAATTCGTGGGTGGCGGTAGTATCAATGAGGCAGGTATCGTCCATACAAATGAAGGAGGCTATTTCATAAAGTGGAACAGCTCTTCTCATTATCCGGCTATGTTCACATTGGAAGCAAAAGGGTTGGATATCCTGAGAGAAGCAGGTCGTATTCATGTCCCTAAAACCATCTTTTGCGGTGAAGCCGGCGGCCATTCCTTCATTATCTTGGAGATGATCAAATCAGCACCCCCTATTAAGAACTTTTGGAAGGACTTTGGCAATTCGTTAGCTGATCTCCACGCTATTACAAGTGATCAGTTTGGATTAGACCATGATAATTATATCGGGGCTTTACCCCAACAAAATAATGGACACACTTCATGGGTAGATTTTTTTATCAATGAGCGAATCCAACCTCAGATCGTGCTGGCAAGAAATGGGGACAAATTGGATAAGCAACATGTTAAAAGCTTTGAAAAAGTGTTCCGAAAACTGAATGAGATCTTTCCTGAGGAGCAGCCATCACTTTTACATGGGGACCTTTGGAGAGGGAACTTCATGATAGGAAAAGAGGGCAGGGTAACTATTTTTGATCCTGCAGTCTATTACGGGCACAGAGAAGCTGAGCTAGCTTTTTCCAAAATGTTTGGAGGTTTTGATAAAGAGTTTTATGATGCCTATCAGGAGAGAGGTCATCTTGAGAAAACCTTTGATAGTAGGGTGGATATATACAACATGTACCCCATTCTTGTACACTTGAACTTATTCGGGAAGAGTTATTTGACCTCTCTGGAAGAAATTCTAAAAAGATTTTAGAAATAAATCTGATATCAGGATAAAGTTATTTAACTTTGCTTCCCAGTATGAAACCACGATTGATACTGGACGATAAAAAGTTCTCGCTCACCATTGACCGTCTCTGTTACGAGCTTATTGAAAACCACGGTGATTTCGCATCTTCTGTTCTAATTGGTGTCCAGCCAAGAGGCATTTTTTTGGCAGAAAGAATACAGAAGAGATTATCAGAGATCATCACCGATACGACCATCCCTTATGGTAAATTAGACATTACCTTTTATCGGGATGATTTTGGCAGAAGAAATAAACCACTTGCCCCTAATGATACAGATATTAGTTTTTTGATAGAGGGAAAAAGGGTGATCATGGTAGATGACGTGCTGTTTACAGGCCGTACGATTCGCGCTGCCATGGATGCCTTGCTGGATTTTGGCCGGCCTAAAAAGGTAGGTCTATTGGTTTTAATTGACAGAAGGTTGAGCAGACATCTTCCAGTACAGCCCGATTATGTGGGTAAAACTGTGGATGCAATTTCATCTGAGCGAGTTACCGTTGAATGGAAGCAGGTAGATGGTGCAGATAAGGTATGGATATTTAAAGATAAGAAAAGTAAGACATGAGTGTGCTGAGCACGAAGCATCTATTGGGGATCAGAGAAATATCATTGAATGATATTCAATTGATCTTTCAGACCGCCGATAATTTTAAAGAAGTGCTGAGCCGTCCTATCAAAAAAGTCCCATCACTTAGGGACATTACAATTGCCAATGTCTTTTTTGAGAATTCTACCCGAACAAAAATTTCATTTGAACTGGCCGAAAAGCGGCTCTCCGCAGATATCGTAAATTTCTCTTCCTCTTCCTCCTCAGTGAAGAAGGGAGAGACACTGATCGACACGGTGAATAACATTCTTGCCATGAAGGTGGATATGATCGTAATGCGCCATTCAAGCCCTGGGGCACATCTCTTGTTGGCCAAGCATCTTTCTACGAGCATAGTAAATGCCGGGGATGGCACTCATGAGCATCCGACACAAGCCCTTTTGGATGCCTATTCAATGATAGAGAAATTAGGCCCTTTAAATAAGAAGAAAGTGGCTATCATTGGAGATATCGTTCATTCGAGAGTGGCATTATCAAATATACTCTGTTTGAAGAAATTAGGTGCTGAAGTGACCGTATGCGGCCCTCCAACACTGATCCCCAAATATATCAGCACATTAGGTGTTAATGTATCCTATGATGTAAAAGAGACACTTAAGTGGTGTGATGCAGCTAATATTCTGAGGATTCAATTAGAAAGGCAAAAGACCAATCTATTCCCTTCTTTGAGAGAATATGCATTGTATTATGGTGTAAACAAACCTATGCTTGATTCTCTTAATAAGGAAATTGTGATCATGCATCCCGGACCTATTAATAGAGGGGTTGAGATCACCAGTGATATTGCTGATTCCAAGCAATCCATCATCTTGCAGCAGGTGGAAAATGGAGTGGCTATCAGAATGGCAGTGTTGTATTTGCTGGCAGGAAAAAAATTAGAAGAATAAGATTATTTGTTTTGGCCCCAATTCCCGGGATCTTCACGCCAATTTCGCAGAAGCAACATTTCTTCCTCACCAAGATCGAACATATCGGGAGCAAGTTTCAGCAATGATTCATAGTCACTTAATGTGAAGAAGGGACAATTGGCTTCTGCCATGGAATCAGCTGCTTGCTGAAAGCCGTAATTAAAGATGGCCGCTAATCCAATAACTTGACAACCTGCTTCCTTTAAACATGTGATGGCATTGATGCTGCTTTTAGCAGTGGATATAAGGTCCTCTATCACCACCACTTTCTCTCCTCCATTGATCTTTCCTTCCACTTTATTATTCAAACCATGAGATTTTGCCTCGCTCCTCACATATACAAAAGGAAGATCCATAGCATCAGCTATCAGGGCACCATGAGGTATCCCTGCAGTGGCAACTCCCGCGATCAAATTTCCATCTCCGAATTTTTCTTTAATGCCATTAGTGATGTTGTTTTTAATAAAGGTTCTTATTTCCGGGAAAGCCAGGGTGGCCCTATTGTCACAATAGATGGGGGATCTCCATCCAGAGGACCATGTAAAGGGGTTATGAAGGTTTAATTTTATTGCTTTTATTTGCAGTAGCAAATGTCCAGTTTCAATAGCAACTTCATTTGAAAAGATCATGACCCAAAAGTATAAAATTTTTATCAATGAGAAGGAGGTTATTCTTACAAATAAGAAGTCAACCGAACCACCAGTTTCCGAACACTTGCTCATTGATTTTAACAGCGATGAAGACCTGATCGAAGGTATTGAGCAGGCAGAGACCAATGAAATCATCCAATATATAGAGATCTTTGGGGGTGATATAGAAGCTTTACACCAATCATTTTTCTCCTTATTCAAATTGATCATTGCAGGTGGAGGTTTGGTTGTCAACCAATCTAAAGAGATATTATGGATCTTCAGGCGCGACAAATGGGACCTCCCAAAAGGGAAGATCAAGAAGAGCGAGAAGGTAACTGAAGGAGCCATACGCGAAGTGGAAGAAGAAACAGGATTGAGTGGGGTTTCGATCACCAGAGAATTATTGCAAACCTTTCATGTATATTGGTTAGATGGTGTCAGGATATTGAAACAAACCTACTGGTATGAGATGGCCGGTGATGAAAATGATCTGCTCGTACCTGAAGTCAAAGAGGATATTGGTGAAGTTTGCTGGGTAAAGGAAAGTGATCTCCACACTTATCTTGCTGATACGTATGGCACCATTAGGGAAGTTTTTTATAACAGGAATTTCTCTGGACAATAGACCATTGGCAAATTTAGAGTGCACTCTTATAATGAGCAACTTATCTTAATCAAGTTTGATACCTGCAGGTATGAACTGGCTAAAATCACCACCATTGGCAATGATCTCTCTTACAATGGTAGAGCTTATGTGACAATAATCTACCTTACCGATGATAAAAACGGTTTCGACCTCATTATTCATGGATAGGTTCAGCTGAGCCACGGTTTTTTCAAATTCGAAATCAACAGTTGATCGTAATCCTCGTAACATATATTGTGCATTAATTTCTTTGCACAGGTCAATAGTTAATCCGCTATATGACATTGAGGTGATCTTCTCCTCATTTTTAAAGGTATTGTTGAGCATTTCCAATCGCTTCTCTAAAGGGAAAAGATATGTTTTTTGGCCATTGTTACCTACACCAATGATCAACTTATCGAATAATGGTAGTGCTCTTTGGATGATATCTTCGTGCCCGATAGTGATCGGGTCAAAAGATCCCGGGAATAAGGCAATTTTCTCCATAGCTTTGATTAATTAGCTATAAATATAGAAAAAATTGTTTTACCATAGTTTCTTTGATGTTTGAAAATTGGATGGTCTTCAAAACTATGTTTTGGGGAATGCTCCAGTATGAACCACCCTTTCGCCTTGAGTAATTTATTTTCAACCACCATTTCAGGAAGAAGCTCAATATCCTCAAATGCATAGGGGGGGCCGGCAAAGATAATGTCAAATTTTTCACCACAATCGCTAATGAATTTCAATACATTATTTTGAATCACTCGCAATTCAATGATCCCAAGTTTGCTATTCATCTCATTGATGAATTTGACACATTTCGGGGAGAGGTCCACTGAAGTAACATCTTCACAACCCCTTGAAACGAATTCATAGCTTATATTTCCGGTACCGCAAAAGAGGTCCAAAAAGTTGATCGTTTCAAAACTGAAGTGATTCTCAAGGATGTTAAACAACCCCTCTTTAGCATAATCTGTTGTTGGCCGGGTAGGCAGATTGTTAGGAGGGAAGAAACGCCTACCTTTATATTTGCCCCTGATTATTCGCATACATTCAAACTAAAACTATTGTAGTAAAAGTGTTCAGGTGCTTTTGCAAAAGTAGAGCTATACAGATAGGCCATTGGTCGCTTTCCAAAGCTAACATTCCTGATATACTTATAGATGATCTCAAAGATAGGAGATGTCTTTTCGATTTCTCCCAGCAAGATCAACTTAATGGTATCAGGTTTGATATCCAATTGTTCACAGGTGAATAGAATGTGGTAGATGAAATCTTCCTGGGTAGTGAAGCTGGAAGAATTGTAAAGCAGCAGTTTCCCTTTATCAATATACACCAACTCTATTATATTGAGATGCACATTTACAAAGAGCTTTGCTTCATGCTGTGCTTTATTTTCGTTGATTAGGGATTCAACCAAAGGGGTGGAGGAGTGGCATATCAATGGAGATGAAAACTGAGTGGTTAGAAGATCAATGATCTCACCATCTATTGACCATACATTTTTTGAACCAATGCTTGGGATATCATCCGTGAGCACTTTTTCATTTGATGCAATAGAGTGGTTGAATTTTAATAGATCAGCCACATTATTATTATCAAAAAGGGAGTTGGGTACCAATGTGGACCTATTATTTGAAATGCCGATCTTGATCTTCCCGAAGGGTTTATTCAGCAATTCCTCTTCTAAGAATTTGGTGCGCAGTACATTTTGTAAAAAGTAAAAATTATAGATCTTCTCGAAGGGATGAAGGCCAAAATAGAGATACTTATTCTGCTTTTCATCTATTATACAATAGGCGAGGTAATCCAACTTCAAAAGTATGCAAAGCGAATATTTTTCGGTGTAATCTCTTTTGAAGGAATCATCAATAAAGTGCTTAGCAACTTGTATGTTATTCCCAGTTTCCAGTAATAGTAGCTTGTGTCATCGACCCTACACTAATTGAATGGTCAACTTTGATGTATTTTAAATAGTCACTATAAAGATCTCTCAAAAAGATGGAGTCAGGCCCATTTACTTCAAAAACGTCTACTTTGGTCCGCTGCTTAGTAATTTGCCCTGCATCTATAATGAACAATTCACCGTTTCCAAAAGGGATATATTTCATGGAATCGATCTGAAAAGAGGGCGCAAATATAGAGTCTTTCAAAGCCACAAAAAAGGTGTCATAATAAGTAACAATAGTGGAGTCGTCTGGATTCCCAACAGCTTTGATCACCCTGAAAGAATCATTCTTAACACAATTGGTCAATCCAATAAGATCGGAGGAAAAGCTGCCATATAACGATTTAAATGCCAGTTGGGCAGTACGAATATCTTTAAGACGTTCTTCCACCTTTGCATAGCGATGTTTCTTGATCTTTTCAAATGTAATGGGCTCCTGAATAATTTTATAGAGAAATACAACAAGTGCAATGATGACAACTGTTAATCCAATATTTATGTATTTCAGCATTTTTTCACTTTTTCAAAGCACAATATTAACATTTTTATTTCAGATTAAAAGCAGGTTTTGAATGATAGTTTTTCAAAGAGTAATGACGATCCATATATCCTATCACTATTTATAATAGTATCTAATGGTGCTACTATGAATAACAATTTAGTGATGCATTTTATTATATTTACATTCCAAAATTTATAAAGGGGTATGGTCCTCATTATTTAACAAATACCAATCAAATGTCAGGTCACAATAAATGGTCAAAGATCAAAAGGAAAAAAGGCGCCGAAGATGCTAAAAGGTCAAAGATATTTTCTAAGATCATCAAGGAAATTCAAGTGGCTGTTCGTGAAGGCAATAATGTCGATCCCGAAACGAACCCAAGGTTAAGGTTGGCAATTTCGAATGGTAAGGGTGCCAATATGCCTAAAGAGAATATTGAGCGAGCCATAAAAAAGGCAGGTGAATCAAGTGGTGATGCCCTTGATGAACTTATTTATGAAGGGTATTTAGCGGGAGGTATCGCTGTGATCATTGAATGCACTACTGATAACTTGAACCGTACCACTTCCAATATCCGCCATTATTTTAGCAAATATGGCGGGAATTTGGCAACCAAAGGATCTGTGGATTTTATGTTTGACAGAAAAGGAGTATTCACTATTCCGGAAGGCGATATGAATGAAGATGATTTTACTTTGGAGCTGATCGATGCAGGTGCAGAAGATGTAGAATTGGATGACAATTATTATTCTGTAACCACATTACTGGAGGACTATGGTAATATGCAGCGAAAGCTGGAGGAAATGAAAATACAGCCCGAAAGTGCTGAATTACTCTGGATCCCTAAAACAACTTCAGATGTTGATGTTGAAACTGCCAAGAAGGCATTGAAGGTGATAGAGATCATGGAAGAGGATGATGATGTGCAAAATGTCTCCCACAATATGGAATTAACAGAAGAATTGTTGCTGGAGATCGAATAAAAAGGGATAATTACAGTGGATCGAATTGAAATTGATAATAGTACCTTTCTGTCACAGATTCGCCTGGAGGACACACCTCTTCTTATTGAATACTTGAATGATAAGGAGATCTACGATAATACTTGCTATATCCCATATCCATATGAAGAAGCAGATGCCCGTCAGTGGATCGAGCAGGCGATACACGATAGAAGAACGAACAAAAAACTCATCTCTTGGGCGATCCGAGACAAGGATAGCCATTTGCTTGGGGGGATCGGATTTAAGGGCGAGCATCTTACATGTGGTGTTTCACAACACACAGATGAGATCAGCTTTTGGTTGGGACGGCCTCATTGGTCAAAAGGGATCATGACCAAAGTGGTAAAAAAGGTATGTGAGATAGGATTTAGCGACTATAACCTCTATCGTATCGAGGCCAAAGTATTTATGCACAACCAACCATCGGTCAAGGTGCTGGAGAAATGTGGATTTGAAATGGAAGGGATCAACAGAATGGCCTATTTCAAGAATAGAGAACACATGGATGGGATGCTTTTTGCGCTTATAAACAAGAAATAATAATTTTCGTTTTTTTAAATATAGTGTGCCGTAAATTTTAAAATATGGAATATTCGAGTAAATTTACAGGGGAATAATTTGCATATAAAAAAACTCAAATAATATTAGCCATGAATACTATAAAAACATTATTGGTAATGGTAATTTTAAGTTTTCTGTTGGTGACTACCACAGTTGCTCAGACTAACGCACCACAACAGCTAAGCCATGCAAAACGTGTATATGTTGATGATAAAGGGAATTATTTCGTTCAAAAATCATTGCCTTTATATTTGAAATTTTCAACAACACCAGATGGGAAAAATTACACATTAAAGAGCAAGAAAACACCTAAATATGCCGATCCAATGTACCTGGATACTGAAGGGCAAAATACATTCAATGCACCTTGGGCAGTAGATCCAACTACAATGAAAACAGTGTATCCAAAGGTAGAGATCGTATATTTTGTATATGCAGATGGTTTGCCACCCTATACCAAATTGAGCCTTACCGGAGCACCTAGGTATGTGTCACAAGGGAAGATATTTTATGGCAAAGGATTATCTCTTACTCTCAAATCCAGAGATGGTGTATCAGGTGTTGACAAGATACATATTGCTTTGAACAGTAATTCTTTTTCAGATTATGGTAGTGTAGTTAGTGTGGGTGAGGAGAAAGCATATAACCTTTTCTATTATGCAAATGACCTGGTTGGAAATGCTGAAAGTACCAGGAGTAAAGAGTTTACAGTTGATATTACATCACCTAAGTCAGCTTCTCAGATTGTTGGGATCGTCTACAACCAGAACATTATCTCCCCAAAAACAAAATTCAGTGTAAGCAGTACCGACGCATTGTCAGGAGTTAGAACAATATATTATTCATATGATGGTGGAAAAAGACGTGTATATCCGGGATTTGCTGTAACAGCGAAGTACTTAAGTGACGGTGATCACACACTCCAATTTTTTAGTACTGACAACGTAAAGAACGAAGAAGCTTCCAATAGCTTTAGTTTTTATCTTGATAAGATCCCTCCAGTGGTTACCACAACTATCGTTGGCGATCAATACATTGGGAAATATAAATACGTTTCCACAAGAACAAAAATAAATATGACCGCTACTGATAATAAAGCGGGTGTAAAAGCGATTTCTTATCAGATCGATTGGAAAGGGATTGAAACCTTTAATTCACAATTTTCTGTACCTGACAAAAGAGGGACCCATGCCATTTCCTACTTTGGAACTGATAATGTGGAGAACAAGAGTTATAAGAAGACATTGACCGTATATATGGATAATAAAGCACCAACAACGGGAATTAGGTATGGCAAACCTCAATTCTTTGCAATGGATACCTTGTTTATCAATAACACGACCAACATTTCTCTATTTGCCAAGGATTACGAATCAGGTGTCCAAAAAATAGAGTATGCTATTGATGGAGGAGGTTTTAAAGAATATTCCGTATTCACCATCCCGGATGAGGGTTTGCATAAGATCACTTTTAAAACAACCGATAGAGTAAATAATGTCGAGCAAGTAAAGGAGAGCCAGGTATTCGTTGATAATACGCCTCCTGAGATCTATCATCATTTCAGTATTCAGCCCATTGGCAAAAATGCTAAAAAAGGCAATCAACTGGATGTCTATCCAAATTACTCAAGGTTATATTTAGCTGCCACTGATAAGCATATTGGTACTGCTCAAATTAAGTACTCATTGGATGGTGGTAAAACATTTAGAGATTACTCAAGTCCCTATACATTGGATGTTTCAGAGTTGAGTCTTTTCAAAAAGAAAAAATTCTACTCTATTACTGTCATTGCCAAGGATAAATTGGGTAATTCAAAAGAGGTGGTTATTGAATTTTATGTGGGTAGGTAAGTAATTGGGATACTTCTTGAGGGGATTTAAGATAATGACTAGTTATTGTAAAATCAGCATTTCACACAAATCAAGAAGTAGGATTTTACATTTAATACCAAATTAATAAAAGCTAAAGTTGAGATAAACTTTGAATTTTATAAAAACATTTATAATATTGCGGGGAACAAATATTTTTAAATAGATTTTTCCTTTCGAAAATTCATAAATAATGATCGGTCATTCAAACTTATTTAAGCTAGGATTATTAGTTCTTTTTTCTTTCTCCATGATCTTATGGGGATGTGACTCGGACCAAGAAGGCACTGATGGTGTTGAGGACGAAGTTGTTGAAGAAGGAGAAGTTGCTGTAAAGGAGGCTGATTCAAAGCATTATATTTTGCCATCTCCCTTTGAATTAGCTGCCCTCATCAGAAAAGCAAACACTAATTATACCAAAGAATTGCTTAATCCGGTAAGTAGCATAGGCAATTATACCGATAATTATAAAAAAGCCCTTAACCTTGGCGTTTATGGAGCTGATCTAGGGTATACTTTAATGTATAATCAATCACAAGATGGAGTAGATTACCTGAACGTCTGCAAGAATCTTGCAAATGAGTTGGGAATAATAGGTGCATTTGAAGCATCCACCATTGGACGAGTAGAGCAAAATATTGATAATCAGGATTCATTGATCACAATTGCTGCCATGACCTTTAGTAGGTCTGACATGTATCTTAAAGAGCATGAGCGGTTCTATACATCTTCTTTGATTCTCTCAGGTGGGTGGATCGAAGCTTTATACATAGCTGCCCAGGTTGCTGAAACCACCTCCAATGAAGCGATAATTGACAGGATCGGGGAGCAAAAGATATCTTTGGATCTACTAATTGCACAATTGAAGAAATTTGAAGGTGAGGAAGAGACAGTGGTCGATCTGATCAATGACCTTACCCTGTTACAAGAAATTTACAGCGGAGTGTCCATTTCATATGAATACAAAAAGACGACTATAGATACCTCCAGCAGGATATCAGTGATTAATTCCACCAGTACTGTTAATGTATCCAACGAGTCGTTAAATAATATCATAGGACATATTTCTACCGTGCGTTCAAAAATAATTGATTGATATGAAGCAACATATTGCACTCAGGATTTTCTTCTTTCTATTTATAGTAGCATTAGCATTTCAGTCCTCTTCGCAATGCCAGCAATATGCTGAGAAGTGTAGTTATCTTTTGGAACCTTTTCGTTCAGATGGACAGTTTCACAGAGCGTTACTTAAGGAAGGTGAAACTGCTGAATTTGTAACCACATTCTACAAGGGCAACATCTATAGGATCGTTTCTTGTACAGGACCCAATAGTGACACTTTGATATTTAGAGTATTGGATGCTAACTACCAACAGATCTATACTAATGAGGATTTTGGCATGCAAGCGTATTGGGATTTTAAATTTAATGCAACTGATAAGTATTATATACAGGGTGAATTAAAACAAGGTGCCGGTTCAGGATGCGCGGTTATATTGATCGGATTTAAAGAGTGATCGGCCACTGAAAATGAATATATTAACTGCTGATTTGCAGTTTGTCAGTGAATCTTAAATAACTAGGTCATGATAGATGCATATGAGTATTATTTGAATATGGAGAAGAGCCATATTATGCTCTTGTTCAAAGGCAATATTAATTCTGACCTTTTATCTTCAATTTTAAAGATCACAGAATCTAAGCTTGATACGATTCAGGAGCAACCTAAGACAAAAAAACGTGTATTTAATATTTTAGTAGAGTGCCTGCAAAATGTATATCATCATTTGGATGAAAGGCCTTCTTCTACAGAGGAATTTGAGGATATTAATTCAGCGGTACTCATGCTTGGTAAAGAAAATGATGATTATATTATCATTACCGGGAACTTCATTTTAGGTGAGCGGGTCGATGGTTTAAAGACCAGATTAGATGAGCTTAACAAGATGACAAGAGAAGAGTTAAAAGCCAAATATCAGGAAGTATTATCTGAGGAAGGTTTTTCTGAGAAAGGTGGGGCAGGATTGGGCTTTATCGATATACTAAGGAAATCAGGGAACAAGATCAATTATGATTTTAGAAAAGTTGATGACAAATATTCTTTCTTCACATTGAATGTAAAAGCATAACAAATAATAGTATTTATGGAACCTATACGTATAGAACCTAGCCCAAAAACACCCAAAGTTGTTTTTGATAAAGAAAAAGATGTTTTCCAAATCGAGGGGAGATCAATTCCTGAAAACTCTACTGAGTTTTATAAACCCATTTTTGACTGGCTGGATGCCTATGGGGAAAGTCCAAATGATGGTACAAATTTTGTCTTTAAACTGGAATATTTCAACACGAGCTCTTCCAAATGCATCTTAGATATATTAAGGAAGTTGGAGAAGATCCACGAGGATGATAATGCTGTAAAGATCACTTGGTATTATGAGGAAGATGATGAAGATATGCAAGAGGCAGGGGAGGACTATCAGGGAATCGTTAAGGTCCCAATTGAACTCGAATCCTATATTGATGAGTAGACATCAATAATAACCATATAAGGAGCTTGCTCACAAAATGAGCAGGCTTTTTTTTTGGTAAATGGTCAAGGGCTGGCAAGAAAGTAAATAAGGGAGCTATTGCCGCTTATTTTTTGAATTATTCTTTTGAAACAAAGCACTAATTGTGGTTCCAACATTAAGGAGCTTCTTGAGTAGATCGAAGTAAAGCGCGATGAACAAGAAGATGGTCATACCCCAGAGAACTCCAATATTAAAATTGAAGGTATTATAATATCTTCCTAAAAAGTACTTTCTTGGTGCATAAAAATGGGCTCGAAAATCAATTGGGATTTTAGGCGGTTTGGGATCAAGATAGATGGGATTGATCTTTTGTATCAGGTACCCTTCATTCTCGATGATCCTATGCTCATCCCTGCTATTCTCAAGCATTACAGCTAGGTGATCATTATAATAATCCTTTTTAAGCTGTATAAAGGCTTCCTTTTTTTCGGCTGAATTTTGCAATTCGGCAATGTAGGAATCCCGGGTGTCGTAGTAATCATTATATTTTATGATAAAGTACTTTCGCATTTTAGAAAGAAATTTACGTAGATCATTTGCTACACCGCTATTGAAAGAGGTGGGGGTGACCTTCTCAATGCCGTCATACTTTAGCTCTTTATAAGATGTTGCGATCAAATTGACTTCATTCTTAACCACCAATAAATTCTTATGGACCAGATCGATTATCGAATCTTTGTTGCTATTAAAGTTGTTTTCACAAAAATCAATTTTTGATGCCAATTCAGAATGGAGAAAGGTCTTTTTAAACTCAGCAATGCTGATCTTTTTATCATACTTATATACATGTTTTGTATACTCGTTATTCTTAAACTGATTTACTGCCAGCGCTTCAAAAGCCCATTTTGATGCCATTAGGTCGCCAGATAAAGGTACATGTGTTGCATCAGACAAAGCGGGATTAAGCTTATCGAATTTTACAATCACACCGCTTAGCAGCAATTGAGGAATGATCAAAATTGGAATTAGAATATAGATGGTGACTGCAGAATTGAATGAAGAAGATATGTTCAAGCCCAGCATATTTGCAAAGCAAATAGTAGCGAACATGACCAGCCAATAACTGAGGTAAAGATCTTTGATGCCTAAAATATAATTACCGATAATTACAAAGGTTATCATTTGTATGGATGAGATCGTGAAGAGGATCATGACCTTTGAGAATAGATAACTCGTTCGACTTAAATTAAGAAATGCCTCCCTCTTTAGGATTTTTTGATCTTTGATGATCTCCTCTGCACTGACCGTAAGCCCAATAAAAAGGGCAACGATAACGCTCATGAAGAGAAATGCGGGTATATTTTCATTATCGGCAAAGATATAGGTATGGTTTGTACGACTCTCATCAGTAATGAAAAACCTGACCAGATAAGCCAAAACAAATGCAAGCAACGGCGCTTCCAAAAAGTTGATGAGCATATATTGCGTATTGCTCAACTTTGATAATACGTCCCTGATGGTAAATATCCAAAGCTGTTTTAATTTCGAAGCAATATTCAGGCTTCCTTCTATTGGGCTGGATACCTTTTTAAATACAGGGGTTGGAATATCTTTCAGGAATACCTCATTTAACTGAATGGGGTTAATTTTCCTGTCTTCAGTGAAATTGCCATATTCGTCAACCACCTTCGCTTCTATAATATTAAATATCTGCTCGGGATTCACATTCCCACACTCTAAACACTCGCTCTTATCAGCATTGACATGGTCGGTCAATTGTCTGAAGTAGATAACAGCTTCAATAGGATTTCCATAATATACCGGATAACCACCGGTATCTAAAATATAAAGCTTGTCAAACATCTTGAAGATGTCTGATGAGGGTTGGTGGATCACTACAAATATGAGCTTACCTTTCAGAGACAATTCCTTTAACAGGTCCATTATATTTTCGGAATCTCTGGAGGAAAGACCTGATGTAGGTTCGTCAACAAATAGTACAGAAGGCTCCCTGATGAGTTCAAGGCTAATATTCAGCCTTTTTCTTTGGCCGCCGCTAATTTTCTTGTTTAAAGGAGAACCCACCTTCAGATCCTTAATTTCTAATAATCCAAGGTTGTTCAAGGTCAATAAAACCTGCTTTACAATTTCTTCATCAGAGAGGTTCCCTAAACATAGCTTCGCATTATAATAGAGGTTCTGGTACACAGTTAATTCTTCCATCAACAGATCATCCTGAGAGATATAGCCGATCACACCCTCTACTTTTTCCTTTTCACTATAAATATCAATGCCATTTACACTGATATGGCCTTCGGATGGGGGTAGGATACCACTCAAAGCATTTAATAAGGTGGTTTTGCCGGCACCACTTGCACCCATGAGTCCTATCATTTTCCCTGATTCTTCAACAATATTTACATCTTTCAAGCCACCTGTGCCTCCTTTAAATCGATGTATCACATGCTCAGCCTGGAAAACGATTTTTGCTTTGGTTGTATCATGCAAAAAGTGACCAACGATATCACTATAGTAAAAAGGATTTATTTTTGGATTCCTGATCGTACTGCCGTGTGGAAATAAATATACCATGCGCTCATTCATGGCCAGGCCATTCAGGTACATTTCTCCTGTACCCGCATACCTCATTATGTAGGTGTCAACACTGGGAATGCGAAGAAAACAAAATTCTCCCTCGAGGTTTTCTACACCATAATGTTTAATGTTATTGATGCCACCAACTTCATCTTCTATTTCAGCATCTTCCCCAGTGGTATCTTCTTCCTCCATATCACTATTCACTGTTAAAATATTTGGAGAGTTGATATTTAACTCATTGAAATTCTCTGATACCACAAAGTCCCTGACCATATGAAATTCATCATCACTAATGTTAAAGGCAGTGGCCATGGTAGATATGAAATCTAATTCAACTTCAGTGATCTTATGGTCGATGTTAACAAACTCCAGCAATCGCACCAGGACAATGAGTTTTTGCTTTTGAGTGAGTTCTTCGTTGATATGTTCACAGATGACCAACGCTTTAACGGAGTCCCTGACCGGCATCTTCTTTTTTTCTTTATCGGAATCTGAGAAAAAAGCGGCATGCTTATCGGCAAAGTCATCAAATAGATCAAGGTATTTACTCACTGCATCCAGGGTAACCAGCTGTCTGATGAATACTTCTACAATTTGCCTTCCTTGCTTTGTCTTACCACCGATATTTGCGACGATAGCAAATAATTGCATCAAAGCATTCAGGAGTTTCTCATTCATGGGATATCTTTTCTAGTCAATTATTATCCAAGATGGCCCTCGCCAAAAATCAATTATGCAAATATAGTTATTTGCAGAAGTTATTCAAATTGCCTGAAAATTAGTTGTTGTTGATAAGTAATCCGTGAGTAATGATCTATTGTGTTTTGCCAAGGGACTCAGTAAATTGCTAAATTGAGTGTTAATATATAATGTTCTATTTTTTGGTTTTACATGGTATTATCCGTATTTTTCAGACATAAAAGCACCAATTATGAGAAATTTACTTATGATCTGTGCTTTCGTAACCTTTGCCGGTCTTAGTCCCATTTCATCATTTTCTCAGGTTTATCAAGGTACAGAAGCCCAGAGATACAATAGCGATTGTGATCTTGTATATATCAAGGAAAATTCGCCGATCCCTTCTTTTCTTAGATTATCAAATAACACCCATTTAGAAGTTCATCAGTGTATGGAATGGATGAAAAAGTCCTTTGGCTTACATCCTGACCTAGGTATGCTACTGATCGATGAGCATAAGGATAAGTTGGGATTTATACATTATAGATATCAGCAAACATATAAGAACATTCCAATTGAAGGTGCTGTTTATATTCTTCATGCATATGATGGATATGTGATCTCAATGAATGGAAGGATGATCGACAGGATGACCGCTAATTGGCTCCCAGCCATCACTGAGGAAAATGCATTGGATCATGCATTGAATATGATCAATGCAGAGAAATATATGTGGATGTCACCGGGGGAAGAACATTTGCTACAGCAGGAGACCGGCAACCCGGAGGCTACCTATTTCCCCTCTGGTGAACTTGTTTATTTACCTAAGGGAGGTGACCTTACCAGCTATGAATATGTGCTAGCCTATAAATTTAACATTTACGCATCTGCACCACTATATAGGGCAAATGTGTATGTAGGTGCTTCAACAGGGACCATCCTATTTGAAGATAACCTGATACATGTGACAGATGCCAATGGTACAGCTGTAACTAAATATAGTGGAACGCGATCGATCATTACAGATAGTATAGACGTTTATTTCAGGCTCAGGGAGTCGGGTAGAGGGAATGGAATTGAAACATGGGATATGAATAAGGGGACCAACTATAATTCTGCAGTGGATTTTACGGATGGTGATAATTACTGGAATAATGTGAATGCGAATAAGGATGAAGTTGCTACCGATGCACATTGGGGTACAGAAATGACCTATGATTACTTCTGGATCAATCATGGAAGGAATAGTATAGACAATAATGGCTTTAAGTTGAGGAGTTATGTCCATTATGGCAACAACTATTCCAATGCTTTTTGGGATGGCCAAAGAATGACTTATGGCGATGGCTCGGGTGCAGTAAACCCATTTACCTCTCTTGATATTGCAGCCCATGAAATTACCCATGGATTGACTTCTAAGACAGCGGGATTGATCTATTCATATGAATCCGGAGCACTCAATGAATCATTCAGTGACATCTTTGGCACCTCAATTGAATTTTATGGAAAGCCTGCCATGGCCAACTGGTTGTTAGGAGATGATATTGGCTATACGATCAGGTCAATGTCTAATCCAAAAGCGAAAGGGGATCCTGACACTTACCTAGGCGTCAATTGGCATACTGCAGCAAGTGATAATGGCGGTGTGCATACAAATAGTGGGGTACAGAATTTTTGGTATTACCTTTTAGTGAATGGCGGCAGTGGCACCAATGATAATGGAGATAGCTATAATATCACAGGATTGGGATTTACAAAAGCTTCAGAAATTACCTTTAGAAACCTAACGGTTTACCTGTATAGCTCTTCTCAATACGCTGACGCCAGATTCAATGCGATTCAGTCAGCTATCGATCTCTTCGGACCATGTACACCTGAAGTGATTGCTACTACAAATGCCTGGTATGCTGTTGGGGTAGGTGATACCTTTAGTCCTACAGTAACCAGTAATTTTACTGCTGCTCCCTTATCTTCATGTGTTTATCCTGTAACTGTTGAGTTTACCAATAAAAGTAACAATGCAGGTAGTTTTGTCTGGGATTTTGGAGACGGGAATACTTCGACAGCAGTAAATCCATCACATGTATACAACTCCTATGGAACTTTCGCAGTGCAATTGATCGCTGATGGCGGTAGTTGTGGTGTGGATACCATAATACAAGTAGGTTATGTAACCGTTGATTCTTCACTTCCCTGCCTGATTGAAATGCCTACAACCGGTACTGGGGCTGTCCAGCTTTCTTGTGTAGGAATATTATACGATGATGGTGGTCCGCTGGGGAACTACAGTAATAATACAAATGGAGTGATCACTATCGAACCTCCAGGCGCTTCTTCAATCGCATTGACCTTCAGTACTTTTGATTTTGAAGTGAATTATGACTATTTATTTGTCTATGACGGCCCTACGATCAACAGCCCACTTATAGGAAATTATACTGGTAACACCCTGCCCAATGGAGGAGTAATAAATTCCTCTTCAGGAGCTGTTACGATCAGACAATATTCGGATATGTATTTAACAGGTACCGGTTTTACAATTAACTGGAACTGCAGTTATCCTACATCGACACCGATCCCTGATTTTACTGTTGACGATAGCACGTCATGTACTGGAATAGTGCAATTCATGGATCTTTCCACAAATGGGCCTATATCATGGAAATGGGATTTTGGAGATGGGAGTTCCTCTTCCCTGCAAAATCCTGATCACACTTACCTTATCAATGGGGTCTATAGTGTGAAGTTAACCGTTACCAATAGCTTTGGTGATGACTCTTTGATTAAGAATTCATATGTCTTAGTATCCAAACCCGCAGCTCCCAATACCACCCCTGACTCAAGTTGTGGCCCTGCCAGTTTAACCCTCTCTGCAACGGGCACAGGAGATCTGCATTGGTTTGATGTACCTATGGGAGGAACCCTCCTTGATACAGGATCCACTTATGTTACCCCTTATCTTACTACTACTAAATATTATTATGTTGAGAATATTATCGTACCATCATCGCAGTATGTTGGGCCCACTGACAATTCCTTTGGCACAGGAGCCAACTACCAGGGGAACAGGTACTTGATCTTTGACTGTTTTACACCATTAACTCTTGTCTCCGTGCTGGTATATGCTCAAGGAGGAGCCAACAGGACCATAGAACTACGTAATAACCTTGGATCTGTGTTACATGATACCACACTGTACATTCAGGATGGAGCTACAAGGATCACATTGAACTTTGATATCCCTATTGGAAATGATCTGCAGATGGGCATTACCGGTAACCCTAATATGTATCGAAATAATACCGGTGCGAACTACCCATATACTTTACCAGGGTACCTATCAATTACTGGATGTAATGCGCCGGCGGCATATTATTACTTTTTCTATGATTGGGAGGTTAAGGAACCAAAATGTAAGAGCGAGAGAGCTAAAGTAACAGCCGGTATAGATTACAATGATCCGAGTGCGGCTTTCAGCCATTCTGCTAATGGATTAATGGTCTTTTTTACAGATCAATCCATCAATGGTGTCTTTAACTTCTGGGACTTTGGTGATGGTAATACCAGTAATTTGATCGATCCTGTACATGTGTATAGTGCCCAAGGAACTTATGGTATTTACATGATATCTTATAATGGCTGTGGTAGCGACACCACTGCCATTGAAGAGATATTTGTGAGACCTACATTTATTTCTGATAATCGGTTGGTTGACAAGATCAAAGTTTATCCCAATCCTGTTTCAAATACATTAAGCTTGCAACTCAGCAATTTCCCGGGAGATGATCTCTTAATTAGGATGGTCTCAATAACAGGAGAGGTCGTTTTTAGCGAGCACCTTTCGATATTACCTAAGGAGTACCTTACCACAGAGGATATGAGCCCTTATTCTAAAGGGTTCTATTTATTGCAATTGATCAGTGACCAGGAGATCGTGAATTATAAAATAATCCTGCAATAGGATCTCTTCTAATATTAAAGAGTATTTTAGCTAATATTTTTATTGGTAAATCTGTGTGCAGTGCTAAGAACCGAAGATTTTGAAAATTAGAAGTAACAAAAAGTTAGGTATAATTATTGGTGCGATCATCCTCATCGCATTTGCCTATTATTTGGAGGGAATCAACCCAAATAATCAACTCCAGTTGAAGAGATCTGCGAAATTGTTACAAAGCCAACTTCATGGTTATGAACAAGAAGGATTTAGCAAACTGGCTGACAGTACTTTTCTATTACGGTGTACCCGATCAGAGGTATCATTTGATGAGTTAACTACTCTTTCAGAAGGACCTTTTCAATTCCTTGTATATAAGGGTGATTCATTAGTATTTTGGAGCAGTAATAGTGTGATGCCTCATTTACCATTATCAGATTACAATTCCGCCAGCAATTTTATAAAGCTTAAGAATGGCTATTATGATCTGATCAAAAGGAGTTACCGTGAAAAGGAGAGTGGTGAAGTAATTACCGGCGTAGGGATACTATTGATAAAAAATCAATTTTCGATCCATAACAAGTATTTGATAAATGCATTCAATGATCTTTTTAGTATCGATCCTGGTATGGGTATTTCCCTTAAAAATGAGAAAGATGGTGTTGAGATCAAAAGTGCTTTAAGTGATGAGGTCTTTTATATTTTTAATGAAAAAGTGGATGTCATTAAAGCGCCTAATTATTGGGCGATCAGTCTATTCTTGCTGGGGGCCTTGCTCTTAATGGTAGTACTTAAAAATGTGGCAGATACTCTTTCAGAAAAGAAGGGGCCCATTTGGGGATTTGGATTTCTGTTGCTCTCATTCGTTTTTCTACGACTGCCATGGGTGACCCAATATTATTTACATGACCTTACTCATATGAGTATATTTAATCCTCAATACTATGGTTCTGCCGCTATTGCGAACTCATTAGGGGATCTCCTTATTAATACCTGCCTTATTATATGGCTGTCTTACCTCGTTTCCTATAAAATAGTCTTTCCCCCCATCAGGGTCATAAAAAGAGGATATCTGCTACTGCTTTCTACAACCTTGTTTTTTATAGGTTTTATAATGCTCGATCTAGTTATAAGGACATTTGACAGTATCGTCATTGATTCAAGGATGTCTTTTGATGTGAACAGCTTCCAAATAATAAATGGATTCAGCCTGTTGGGGTTATTATGTCTTTCTTTCATATTGATCGCTTTTTATCTGTTATCTGGAAAATTGGTTGCTATTATTTTGAGCCTTGATATGGAGAAGAAGCTTCGGAACTATTCTTTGATCATTGCCTCACTGTTTTTTTGGATCATGCATGTGATGTTCTACCCTTCCGGGCAAAGTGGCTGGTATGATCCGGTCATACTGTTTGCTACTATCTGGGGGATAGTATCTTTTAAATTGCTGACAGTAAAACCATTGACAAAGAAAGTTTTCCCCGGATACACCTCCTTAGGGGCCTGGATCGCACTCTTTGCAGTTTTTGCTACATTTTTACTCCATCATTCGATGGAAAAGAAGGAGCAGGATAATAGGTTGCATATGGCTGAGCAACTTTCTATTGAAAAGGATCCGGTATTTGAGTATATATTTGATGACATCCAAAAGAACATTGAAAATGATAATTTTGTCATTAGTTATTTTCTGGAACCTCTTATCCCTAAAACCTTATTAGAGGAAAAGCTCACCACCCTTTATTTTGGCGGCTATTTGAATCGTTATGATATAGCCATTTATACATTTGACAGTGTAGGTTGCTTTTTAAAGGGGGAGCCTGTATTAGATGATATCAGCCATTTTGACAACATGATCGTTGACCATGGTGAATCCACTCTGAACCGCAATTTGTTTAGGGTAGAGGACCATTCCGGTAAGAGTAAATATTTGGCACGACTTGCGATATCAAAGTCCAATGTGCATTTGGGGACAATGATCATTGAATTGAACCATCGTACTTACCGGCAGACAAATGTTTATCCGGAACTTTTATTGGAAGAGAAGATCAGGGCTACAACAATTACAAATAAATACGACTACGCGATCTATGAGTACCAGCACCTTGTCAATAAATCGGGGAGTTTTCCATATAGTTTTGAAGAGAAAGAATGGACCGAAAGAGCTCAGGAATCGGGGTTTATTACTGATGAAGATTTTTCCCACTTTATCTATACCCCAAATCCACACAAATTGATCGTGGTCACCAAAAAGAAGGATAGCCTTTTTAAACCTGTTTCTTTGTTCTCCTACTTATTCTGCTTATTTCTTGTAGTGGTGCTGTTTGTATGGATAATAAGAGGGCTCGCTGAAATGTATAAGAGCAAGCAATTTGGGATCAGACCCAATCTGCTTACATTCCAAAGCAAGATACATTTCGCCATGTTCTTTATTATCATTTTTTCCTTTATGGTCATTGGATCGGTCACGATCATCTATTTCCAATCACAATTTGATATTTATCATCAGCAGCGATTAATGCGGAAAGTAAAAGCAGTTTCGTCAGCAATAGAATATATTATCTCTGAGGAGAGTGTGATGGATTGGCCCGAATTTGAAATCAATGTGATCTCTGAGAAGGTCAATGAATCTCAGATCATCATCTTGTCTGATATTCATTCGGTGGATATCAATGTGTACGATCAAAAAGGAGCTCTAGCTCTTTCGTCACAGCCCAAAATATTCGACCGTGGGCTTATTGCTACAAAAATGAGCCCTTCCGCTTTCTACAACCTTACAATGGCAGGGCTTACCGGTTTTGTTCAGAATGAGGAGATCGGGCATCTTCAGTATTTATCTGCATACGTTCCAATAAGAAGTGTAGATGGAGCTGCAATTGGGTATCTCAATTTACCCTATTTTGCAAAGGAAAAGAACCTTAGGAAGGATATCGGAGCCTTTCTGGTCGCACTTATAAATGTGTATGTATTGTTATTGATAGGTGGTGGCTTATTGGTCTTTTTTATATCCAATTCCATCACAAAATCCCTAAGAGTTATTGGAGAAAAGCTTAAGGTGGTCACTTTGGGTAAGAAGATCAAACCAATTGATTGGGTGGCAGATGATGAGATAGGGATGTTGGTGGGTGAATATAATAAGATGATCCTGCAATTGGAAAAGAGTGCTGACCTATTAGCAAGATCTGAAAGAGAAAGTGCCTGGAGGGAAATGGCAAAGCAAGTAGCTCATGAGATCAAAAACCCATTGACTCCTATGAAACTGAGCATTCAGCATTTGCAAAAAGCGTATTTAGAAGATGATGTAGATATCAAGGAGAAGGCAGAAAAGGTAACAGCTACACTGATCGAGCAGATTGAGAACCTGTCACACATTGCTACCGGATTTTCTTCTTTTGCAAAAATGCCAAAACCAAAAAGTGAAAAGATCAACTTGAATGATATTTTGAATTCAGAGGTCCAATTATTTTCTGATGAGCAAAAGATCGATTTCCAAATTGACCTGCCCAAGAACCCAGCCTATGTTATTGCGGATAAAAATCAGATGCTGAGTGTGTTCAATAATTTTATTAAGAACGCCATTCAAGCAATACCGAATGACAGAAAGGGTAAAGTTGAAGTTGTTTTAAAAGAGAATAAAAAGACTTTTGTGATCACGATTACAGATAATGGGATAGGTATTCCTGAAGATAAAAGAGAAAAAGTATTCGTACCCAATTTTACCACTAAAAGCTCAGGAATGGGGCTGGGACTTGCATTGACGAAGAGTATCATCGAATTTGCCAATGGCAGGATCTGGTTTGAATCTACCTTAAATGAAGGGAGTACATTTTTTGTTGAACTGCCCAAAGAGGAACTGTAGGGGGGTGGTACTTATTTTTTTATTAAATAAATTAAGAATATTACAATTTGCTGACAATTATTGAAATCTTAATTGTTGTATCTTTCGTATGACAATAAATGTGAGACCAAATAATGATCAATTGACCTAATCATAAAATTTTGTAAAAGTGATCCCAAGAATTTTACTGATAGAAGATGATTTTAATTTACAGGAAGCGCTCAGGTTGAACCTTGAGATTGAGGGTTATGAAGTGGTCACACTAAAAGATAGTGGCGATGCGCTGACCAGATTGGAACAGGAGCGTTTTAACCTGGTGATCCTTGATGTAATATTGTCAGGTACGGACGGTTATGAGATCTGTGAGCAGATAAGGCTGGTGGACTTTGAGTTGCCGATATTCTTTATTACCGCAAAAAGTGATACAAAGGATGTTATTCTGGGGTTAAAGAAGGGCGCTGATGATTACTTAACAAAGCCTTTTAACCTAGAGGAATTCTTATTAAGGGTGAAAGTTTTGGTAAAACACAGTTTGAAGGGATCTAAAAAAGAAGCTGCAGTGAGAACCTACGAATTTGGAACCAATAAGATCAATTTCATAACATTTGAAGCAAAGACCAATAATGGTGCTATTACCTTGACAAAGAAGGAGGCCATGCTGATGAAATTATTGGTGGATCGAAAGAATGAGGTTGTCTCCCGTCAGCAGATACTACAATTCGTTTGGGGCTACGATGTTTATCCTACTACACGTACTATTGATAATTTTATATTGGCCTTTAGAAAATATTTTGAAAAGAACCCCCGGGAACCCATCCATTTTCATTCTATAAGAGGGGTGGGCTATAAGTTTACAGAATAAATTTGCTCCAATTCTATCCAATCAGGGTATTTATCTTCAATTCATTTACTTGATTTTTCTTTTATTATCGCAAAATGGAATTATTTTTGAGATAGTAAAGATTGAGTATGCGATCAGTTTTATTGATTTCAGCCATTTTGTTGTTTTGTAATGTGCTCAATGCACAGCAAAATAGTTGTGATATTAAGAATAAGAAAGCAGAAAAGCTGATCTATGAATCTCAAAAAGCTTACCGAAATCGAAATTTGCAGCTCTCTGTCAAATACTTGAAAGAAGCGATCAAGGAAGAACCTGACTTTGTAAAAGCGCACTTTTTACTAGGACACAGATACTTTGAAGAAGGTGATTTTCAAAAAGCCCAAATTTATTATAAGAAGTGTATTGAATTATGCCCTGACTTAGATCCTTATGCTTATTTCGAATTAGGGAAGGCAGCTTATTATTTGTCAGATTATGATAGTTGCCAAAAATATCTGGATATTTATTTGTTGCAGGAAAAGAAAGACGAAAAGGCACTTGGAGAGGCAGATACATTGCTGACAAAATGTGCTTTTCTGGAATATAGTTTGGCCAACCCTGTTCCTTATGATCCAAGCCCTGTGGATGGAGTTTGTACAGGATATGATGAATATCTCCCGATCATATCTCCTGATAACGAGCTCTTCTTTTTTATCAGAAGTGAACCGGTGAAGAGGAAATCTTCTTATGGGGGTACTACTGTGAGGGAGGACTTTAGTTGTAGTGAAAGTGACAGCATTGGCCATTTTAACAGGGGGAAGCCTCTACCGCCACCCTTCAATATGGGAAGCAATGAAGGTGGAGGTAGTATAACAATTGATAATAAGGAGATGTTTCTTACTATTTGCAACAGGCCTGATGGCATGGGCAGCTGCGATATCTATTACACCCATATTGTAGATGGTTACTGGGCAGCTCCTATAAATATGAATGAGTTGACAGATAGTGTCAATACAGTGGGTTGGGAGTCGCAAGTATCTATCTCATCTGACGGTAAGACCCTCTATTTTGCAAGCTATAGGGAAGAGGGGTACGGAGGCTATGACATCTACAAAGTTGAAAAAGATAGCATTGGTAATTGGTCCCTGCCGATCAATGCCGGCCCTGTGATCAACACCAGCAAGCATGAGAAATCACCATTCATTCATATCGACAATCAAACGTTATATTTTTCTTCTCAAGGGCATTTAGGCCTTGGGGGTTACGATATTTTCATAAGCAGGAAGGATACTATCGGGAGGTGGACAACTCCTATGAACATTGGCTATCCAATCAATTCAGTATCTGATGACCTTGGCTTTTTTGTGAGTACAAATGGAGAGAAAGGGTATTTTGCTTCCAATAAGCTAAAAGGTATCGGAGGATGGGATATTTACGGATTTGATTTGTATGAGGGAGCACGGCCCAAAAGAGTACTTTTTCTGAAAGGGGAGATCAAAGATAAGTGGGATGACCCGATAACAGATGCAAAGGTCCAATTAAAGGACTTGAAGACCAATGAGGTCACAGAAATTCCGGTGGATACTGTTACCGGTACCTATGTATATACCGAAGTTTTTGAGAGCAGCAAGATGATGACCGTGAAGAAGAAAGGATTTATCTATCATTCTGAATTCATTGATGTAGAGGATACCACTGATACGAAACCCAAGACCATTGATATCGATCTGGAGACTGTAGAAAAGGGGGCTTCTTTCACCATCGACCGTCCTGACCATAATATGGACCATTTGCTCTTTGATACTGATTCATATGAATTGAAAGAGCACGCAATGGCTGAACTTGAAAACCTTGTTCAGTTTCTTGAAGACAATGTAACTGTGAAAATAGCTGTGTATGGGCATACAGATAATGTGGGAGATGGTCAGCAAAATCAGCTATTATCCGAGAATAGGGCAATGACCGTATACAATTATCTGATCCAAAAGGGGATTCAAAAGTATCGGTTATCTTATAAGGGCTTTGGTGAAAGCAAACCTATTGCAACTAATCAAACGGAAAGTGGCAGGGCTTTGAACAGGAGGACGGAGATCGTGATATTGTCGAAGTAAAGGGTAGTACCTACAACGGAAAGAAACTATTCATCTAGCAGTAGTTTCTTCAGATCTTTCCATATTGAATTCGCTACAATTCTATGGCCGGTTTCGTTCCAATGATATCCATCACAACTTCTTACAACTACTCCATTAATTTCTGCAGCTCTAACATTGTTGGCAACCTCGCTGATAACGGGAATGTTGTTTGACTCACCTACTTCTTTAAGATCGTTGTTTTGAGGTTGAAAATGATCAGAAACGAATACCAATAGATGTTTGTCCTTTGGAATAAGGGTTTTGATTTTTTTTATGATAAGGTCGGTAATTCTTTTAGAATGGCCATATAGTTTGAATTCGTTTCCTTGCTCAGCTATTGATTTTTCCACAGGTTCCATTTTTTTGGTATTCAAATATTTCGTCTTCAGATCATTCAATTTGGTACCAACGAAATATATAAATGTTGAATATTCCTTCATCATTCTAACGTTTTTAAAGGGGTTTCATAAATAATGTCACCATATTTGTTCAAATAGGGTCTTTTCTTGCCCACCTTATAAGTACTTATCTTTTCCATTGCACTATAATTATCAATAATATCATTAGAGCAGAGTTGTAAAATGATGTTGTCAGGATCAATAATATTCATATACTTTTCCAATAGTAAGTACTCTTGTAGGGTGCCATAGCCGGCCGCTCCATAAGCAAAACACTCAAAAGGTAGGTAGGTTGCCAAAATCTCATAATACGTTTTTGTGCGTGAAACTTCTACAGCATGGGTATAAGAGTCTCCAATAAAAAGCACTTTTTTCCTGTCTTTACATTGATATCACCAAATGATCTAAATCCAAATTCATTTGTTCTTATCTCTATATCGTAAACCGTTCCGGCCAGATCAGCCATGGTGCCTTTATAATAATAATTGGATTTTGTCAGCCAACCGTGTTTTTCGTCCAATTCTCTGTAATCATAAGGAGGATTAGGTAATAGACGGGGTATTGAGGAATAATGTACCCTGGTAATAAGTTCGCCGATAAAGAGAATAAATATCAATGAAAGGGAAAACCCTAATAGACTAAAGATGATCTTCTTAGCTGTAAAGGAGGAGTTCATCAAATAGTAACGATATTATTATAGTGTTTTTTTTCAAGATGTAAGGTTTTTACTTCATCCTTCATGTATGTAAAGGATAGGCTACGTTGTCATTTCTTTCGTTCGAATTCATAAGTGGAAGCCTGAACACTCACATATCGATTGATCTCTACTCCAATTTTCTTAGCAGAGCTAATATGCCTTTCGATATGGTGTTGCGGGAAGGTATGCGAAAGGAATAGCCAAAAATTTCCCTCAGTCGATGATCTTGAAATAGTAGGCAGCACTTCTTCGACCATCTCATCCACGCCGGCTAGATAATAGTTTTTGAAATTCCATGCTTTATCATGCATATTGTTATAAAAAAGGAAAGCAGGGACTCCATCATATTGGACAAACAGGAACTCATCATCTTCCATATATTTTGACAAGAATAGCATTACACTTTTACTGTCTTCTTGTTCCATGCTTTTCCAAAAATATTGATACCCATATTTGTTGACTACAGATAAGAGCATTATTGCCACTAAAAACACCTTAACTGCTTGATTCGATCTTGTCCAAACATAGGAGAGACCAATTCCTATGATCACCATCAGGAGTGGGATCATAAATAAGGTAAGTCTTTCAATGAGTGAATACAATTGAAGGTGAGATGCGATCAGGCACAAGAGAATAGGGGATAACAATAAAATCGCTACAAGCTTGTCTTTGGTGATTAAGAATATACTGCCAATTGTAAAAGTGAGTATGGCCCAAACAATTGAAACGGTAGTTTTATCCGTAGCCAATCTAAATAAACTTATGAGCAGATCATAACTCTGGCTCAATGATGTATGATCCGTTGGGAAGAATTTGAAAAAGAATGGGCTGTGATATTGGTGTAAACTTTCAGTAACGGTTTCATTTTGTAATAGTAAAAAATAGTAGCTACCAAAGCTGAGGAGCCAGGAGACACCTATTATCAATAGGTGAGGGATGTTACCTTTATTACGCTTCCAACTACCATAAAGAAAAGCAATTCCTATGGATGCAAGTACAAATATTATCGGCATACTCAGCCAAATAGCCAAAGATCCTAATACTACCCACTTTACAGTGAGTGGTACAGTAAGATCTTTGTTTCTGCATCTTAGTGCCCAAAGAATAAAGAAGAGAGTTATAGCACCATCAACCGCAAATTGCTTGAATTCGCTACTATATCTGATGGCAAGAATAGAAAATGAAAAAAGTAGCAATACATACCACCGAGAAGGAGGTTCTGCAACTAAATGATTGACGATCATCAATAGGAATACAAGAGAAATGATACCTGCTATCAGTGAAGGTAATCTCAGCGCAAATTCATTAACTCCAAAAAGGTGGATTGAGGCTTTGGCTGTTACAGAAAAGAGTGGTGGCGCACATTGGCCGGAATCAAAGGATTTGAAGAGATCAACATATTCCTTTTCATAAATATCCCTGGCAAGGTTCGCTTCATCCATGATCAATGATCTATTTTGAAAATAGACGGTACACCGCACCAGGATACCCAGCACAATGATCACTAGTGCTATCAGGCGTAATTTCTTTGAACTGATGGTAAGTTTGGGGATCACTTGTTGGCTCTATTATTTGAGCAATTCATACATTGCCAATATACTGCTTTTCTATATGGATATGATAGGTTCTTTGTATTTAACTATCCTTGAGCGTTTCACTTGTGGGCTATAAAGCAAGGGCTGGGGAGTTATTTGTTTTCTATTTGCATAGGTGGACACTGTATTGAACCGTAAGAGCAGAACACACAGCAATCTCCAACTTTTGGTGTAAGCAAAGCTTTACAATTGGTGCATTCGTAAAAATGCAGGCATGAGTCAGTGGGCATGACTTCCTCCTGTTTATGGTTGCAATGAGGGCAAGTGATTGTGGAATTTACCTGTTTGGAATCTGCCATGATCTACTTAGGAGCAATCAATAGAATACGCTCTGAAATGGTCTTTTTATCTGTGACAACATGTATGACGTAAAACCCTGCCGGACTTCCTGACAGATCCACCTGCATATGCTTTTGATGGGTCTGTTTTTTTGTCTCCCGGTAAACAAGATGGCCTAATACATCATACACTTTCACATCAATATCCTGCTTGTCATTAAGGCCTATATCTACCGAAATGATACCGGTTGATGGGTTGGGGTAAACGGAGATCCCATTACGGACCGATGAATTATCAGGATGGATCCCGTAAGGGAAGCAGCCATCCTGGGGGGTCCCAAATCCAAGATCAAAATCAACTGTAAACTGAACAGCGATCTCCTTCCCGAAATCAGCTTCGAAGTTCTTGAAAACAGGGCCATTGACCTCTTTCAGCCTAGCAGAACCAGTTCCATCGCTATTTGCCCACCAGGCAATACCATCATCATCTGAATCAGAGATCTTTAATTCGTAGCATCCTGAGCCTAAAGTAAAAGTGTCTCTGTAGGTAGTATTGTTCGTCATCGCATTTCTTGAATATAAGACGGTACCATGCACATCCTTCAATTCATAGGAAGTCTCATTGGCTGCATTATTGGTATTGAGCCAGAGGAAAAATTCATAAGGAAACTTTGGAGGGATATCAAAGTGGGAGGTCATGGTGTTATTAGGTGCATATTCATCTGCAGCCCCATTTGGACCACTTAATTTTACATAAAAAACCTGTTTGGAAGAATAGCCATTCCAATTAAATAGAGGGAGGGTGATCATAGTAGTATCCAGGAAATATAGGTTGCCTGTCCAAACAAAATAGCAAGAGTCACCTCCATCCACACCATAGGTGATACCAACACTATTCAATAATGTTTTTCCTGTATTCTTAATGATAATAACCGGATTGGAGCAGATCGGATTTAACCGGCTGTGGAGGTCATTTTTTGAAGGTGTGATTATGTCTTCCATAGCTACATCCAAAGTAAAATTGGCCGGGCCATAGGAGATCAATTGTGTCGCCAGCACATAGTTCCCATATTGATCATATTGGCAGTTATAGTCGATTTCAGATGAAGTGCCGGGGGTAACATAAGGGGTCAATTCGTAGTCGTAGGTTCGCACATCCTTACCAGGACACCATCCTGCTCGGTCTATCAGCCAGGTGCCCCCTTGTGGGAAAACAGGATTAAAAGCACATTCATCCCATAATTTCCAGTTGAATTTTGTATCCCCGTCAACGGTTATGGAGTGCCACTTTTGGCAAAATTCAGCACAGTTGGTAGGATTATTCCATCCATGGCCGGAGGTACGTGCTTTAAATCTGAACATGGAAGCTGATGCATCAAAATCTACAGTTTTTGGAAGTACTGTCACGTCAAAGGTGCTCAGTCCATAACTGCCATTCCAAAGGTTATCTACTTTTAGCACATTTCTTGGGGGGGTGCCTTCTATCATGATGAACTTTACACTTAATAGTTCCTGCCAGTTACCCGCTGATAAATGTACCGAGTCATGCAATAAGGTGACATAATCTGAAACGTCATAGATCCATGTAAATCCTTCTCCCAGGTCCAGCCCATTGCCATAAGGTGTTATGTACCTTCCGATCTCATATCGATCAATGATCTCAAAGGGAGCACTATAGTAATTCATATCCACCCTGTACATTATAGAATCTGCATTTACAAGTGTAGAATCAGTGGCAACACCTAATGAATCATAGACATAATTATTATAGAATTGAGGCCATTTATATAACGTGTCGGTGGCTTGTGTAGGATTACTGGTATCACTGTAAAGGACTATTGAAATCTGTGTCATTTCGGTAGAGTCTGTGACCAATATCGAGTCAATATATGAGTTGTAGGTACCTTTTTCGAAAACGACATTTGGACGCAGGGTAGTATTGGTGATATTTCTATATTGACTGCAGATATTAAGATCCATTCGTTGGGGCATCCCTAATAGGGATCCATGGTGACCATTTCCACTGGAATCAATAGCTATTGCTCCTGTTCCTTCGTTGAATTGGTAGTAAGCAGTTAAGTTAGGGTAATTGGGATGTGTGCCTGCAATATCCTGATACATCAATTCAGCAATAGCTGAAGCCCCTAGCACCGTATTCCAAATAGAGAATTCATCGATCATGCCATCATAGAAACTTGAGGATGATCCACTTGACCCTATCTTAAAAGTTGTGATCCCTGACATATCTCTTGTTTTGCCTGAGCCGGAATGAAACAATATACCATTGAGGAAGATCTGCATCGTCCCCGTGGAAACATCTTTAGTGAATGCCCAGTGGTTCCATTTTCCTTCATACATGCTGTCAGCGGCGGTTTTATTGATCCTGTCATAACTCCCTGCATCATTTCCGGCATCCCAATACACATCTTTATTCCCCCATGGGAGGTGCACGTTGATCACCCTGTTGCCTGCACTGTTGACCCCTTCAAAAATGATATCATTTTGAGGCTGTATTGTGAGGTCCCCATATTGCCAAAAAGCAATGGTAATAAAGCTATCAATATTAGTAAATGCGCTACTTGGGATATCTATCTGGTCAGAGCCATAAAATTCGAGTACTTCATCCATCCCTGAGGAATACAATCCTGATGGAAAGGGCGTATTATCACCAAATACAGTATTTGTAATTCCATTTTCGGAATTATCAAAACAGATTTCAACTACAATGTTCAGAGAGTCGATCCAGGTAAAAGGTTGGGTAAAATGAAATACATGCCATCCTAGTGATGAAAACTGAGTATTTGCTGAATACACAGTAGTAAAGCCATTGTTTTGGAATCCACTGCTTAATGAATCTTGGCTGGTGTGCTTCATTCTAATGGTCAGGTACTGCATATTACTGCCCAATGCTTGCACATTAAATCGTAAGCCTGTTATATCTCCTGCTGTAAGCCCGGAAGCTGTAAGCTCAGACGATTGCCATAAATATTGTGATCTGCTGTCAGGGTCTGCGGCTCCAAATGGTTGATCCACATTGATCACTCCGGCCCCAACAACTGCACTGTCAAAGGATAAGGTATCAATAAGCACCATCCCATATTGCCAATAAGTGAAATAGCTCCAAGCGGTTTGGTTCATGAATTTCAGGGAATCAGGAGTTCCACTGTTTACAATATAGTTGGGGTGGGATAGGAGGTTAGAGTCCATAACACCTGTATGGTCATATAGATAGGAATAGGTCAGATAATCCCACTCACCACATTTGGGATTTTGTGCAGGGTTACATTTCAGCGTATAGTACATTAATATTTTCGAATACGAAGTGGTATCAGGTGGAAACAGGAACCAGTCATTTTGAGAATTGCCAAATGTAAAAGTTTGTATTTTAACAGTATCGCCGGCTTCGGCAAAAGAGTGCTTACTAATAAAAGGATTGCATAGTAAAAGACCTAACATAGTAATACCAATTGTTATAGAGGATATGTTTTTTTTCATAAAATTCACTTGCTTTTTTGAAATGAGGAACTCAATGTAACAAATTTCTTATCGATTCACAAATCTGAACAGCGCTATCACGTAAGATAATACACCGCAAAAGTTAAATCGATGTACGGGAATGAATCCTTTAGAAGGATCTAGTTATTCTTTATTTCCGAAGCAAGTTGCTGTAGTGATTCTTTTGCATCACCAAATAGCATTCGTGTCTTTTCTTCAAAAAACAGATTGTTGTCAATGCCTGCATAGCCGGCCGCCATACTACGTTTCATGATAATTACATTTTTACAATCAAGCACTTTGATAATAGGCATTCCATAGATCGGACTGGATGGGTCGTCCTCAGCAGCTGGATTTACCACGTCATTGGCACCAATTACTATGGCCACATCTGTATTAGGCATATCAGGGTTGACTTCTTCCATTTCTTTAAGCTTGGGGTAGGGAACATCAGCTTCAGCCATAAGAACATTCATATGTCCCGGCATTCTACCTGCTACAGGATGTATAGCATAGTTCACTTCCACACCTTTTTCTTCAAGCAAAGCTTCAACTTCATGGCAAATGTGCTGAGCTTGTGCAACAGCTAAACCATATCCTGGTACGATACTTACTTTTTGAGAATAGGTAAGTAATACGGCAGCATCAGAAATTGATATCTCTTTTACAATTCGGTCGCCATCAACACCACCACCTGCAGTAGCACCACCACCAAAGGAACCGATGATCACGTTAAGTAAAGAGCGATTCATCGCTTGACACATGAGTATAGTTAAGATGGTTCCGGCTGAACCCACCAGGATACCACCTGTTAACATTGCCTGGTTGTCATATAGGAAACCTCCGCAAGCTGCTGCAACACCTGTAAAGGAGTTCAGCAATGAGATCACTACCGGCATATCTGCTCCACCAATTGGCATTACGAACATAATACCATAGAGCAATGCTACACCAAAAAGAGTATAGAGTAAGGTGCTGTCAGGTTGAGGCAAGGTCATGATATAAGCACCAAGTCCAATCATTATTATCAGAAATGTTATATTGATATATTTAAGGATAGGGCTCCTTGGAGCAGATATTTTTCCTTCTAGTTTACCATAAGCGATCATACTACCACTAAAAGAAACACTTCCAATGACCAATCCTAAAATGATGGTAAGCACTAAGCCATTCATCATTCCCCCTTCAGGAGCCACGTGGCCGAACTCGATCAGGGAAATAAGGGCCGCACAAGCGCCACCCATCCCGTTAAAGAGGGAGACCATTTGGGGCATGGCAGTCATTTTTACTTTTTTTGCAATGATCCATCCTGATACAGCTCCCACAAGAATTCCACCAAATATCCATAGGAAGTTGCCAATAGGTTCCCCGCCATTGTTCTTATGAAAGAATATTGTGGCAAAAATGGCTACTGTCATACCCAATGCGGCAATCAGATTCCCTTTTCTTGCTGTTTCAGGGTTACTTAACATCTTTAATCCAAGAATAAAAGTTATTGATGCAATCAAATATGCGATCCATAAAATGTATTGGTCCATGGTAAACTATCTTTTATATTGTAAGCAATTATTTTCAATCCTGAGTGGCTGATAACAACTCAACCTTGTTATTTTTTAGGTTTCTTTTTAAACATTTCGAGCATCCTGTCGGTAACAACAAAGCCTCCGACAACATTTAGTGTTCCCAATATTACCGCCAGGAACCCTAGTATCAAGGCTAATATATTCCCAGGATCTGCATGTCCCATAACGATAATGGCGCCAATAATGACCACTCCGTGAATGGCATTTGCCCCTGACATCAGTGGGGTATGCAATACAGCCGGGACATTGGAGATCACTTCAATGCCAAGAAAAACTGATAAGATGACAATAAAGATGACTTCTTTATTATCAAATACAAATTGCAAAATTGTTTCGATCATGATAAATTCAAGTTGTAGGTGTTAATAATTCTTTTATTCTTTCATTGACCAGTTCTTTATTATGGGTCACGCATGTGCCTTTGACGATATCATCTTCAAAGTCAAGATTCAGTTCGCCTTCTTTGATCATCAATTGCAAAAGGTTCATAACGTTTTTGCTAAACATTTTACTGGCATCTGACGGAAGGGTAGAAGCCAAGTCGGAGTCCCCGATTATGGTAACACCATTATGCTCAATGGTTTTATTATTTTCCGTTACTTCACAATTGCCTCCTGTAGAAGCGGCAAGGTCAACAATCACTGAGCCAGGTTTCATTTTTTCAACGGTCTCTTTTGTGATCAATACAGGAGCTTTTTTACCCGGTATTTGGGCTGTTGTGATCACAACATCAGATCTCTCTGCATGTTCTTGAACCAGTTGCTGCTGCTTGCTTTTGAATTCATCAGATTGTTCCACTGCATATCCGCCGGCACTTGCTTCATCTCGTGCACCTTCTACTTCCACAAATTTTGCCCCAAGACTGAGCACTTCTTCTTTTGCTGCAGCTCTTACATCGAATGCTTCGACCACAGCGCCTAATTTTCTTGCAGTAGCAATTGTTTGAAGGCCTGCCACTCCTGCTCCAAGAACAAGGAGTTTAGCTGGTTTAATACTACCTGCAGCGGTCATGAACATTGGGAAAAATTTAGGGAGATGCATTGCTGACGCCAATACAGCCTTATAGCCGGCAACAGTTGCCATTGAAGATAATATATCCATACTTTGAGCACGGGTTGTTCTGGGTATGATATCTAAACTAAAGCTGGAAACATTAAGGTCTTGTAATTGCTGTACCAACTCATGGTTACTCAGTGGTTGCAATATCGCCATCAATACTTGCCCTGCTTTGAGTTTTTGAATGTCATCCTGTGGGGGTACATTGATACCAATCACGAGGTCAACATTTTGTATCAGGGAAGCTCTATCCGTTGTTTCAGCACCAGCTTCTTTGTAGGCAGCATCAGAGATGAATGCAAGATCCCCGGCTCCTGATTCTACCATAACATTCACCTTCATTTTTGTAAGAGTAGCTACTTCGCTGGGAATAAGTGCCACTCTATTTTCGTTTTCTAGTTCTTTTAAGATCCCTATTTTCATCTTAATAATATTTTGTTTTTGAACCTTTTTTTCCGCGTAAAGCTATTAAAAAGTTTGTTAAAAAAAACTATTTTTTGTCATGTTTCTAAAAAAAAGGAATACCTCTTCAAAGGTAAGTCCTATAGAGCTTTGAGACCTTTTGATATGTTCATTGCCAACATGATTTCAAATTAGATATAACAAAGTCAATTATATGACAATAACTATCAAAATTGAAGGTTACATTTTCTATCTGGAAATTTAGAGAAGAAGAGGAAAGGGAAGAGAAGAGAAGGAGAGGTTAGCTTAAATATTGGCAGCAAACAGTAATCCCAGGTCCGTATATTTTATGTTGAATCGTTGACCAATATGCTCATTTGTCAGTGACCCTTTATACAAATAGACCCCATGGCGGGCACTACTGCTCGTTAGTAGCAATTGCTCAAAACCTCCAAGTGTACTTACTTTTTTTAGCATATCAAGCAAAATAGTGCTTATGGTATGTGAAGCAGTTCTTGAGACACGGGAAGCGATATTTGGTACACAATAATGGATCACATCATGCTTTTTGTATGTAGGCTTATCATGAGAAGTCGTTTCCGAAGTTTCAAAACACCCCCCTTGATCGATACTTACGTCAACAATGATAGATCCCGGTTTCATGTCAGATACCATTTTGTCAGTTACCACAACAGGAGTTCTTCCTGCCGGGGCATGTAAGGCACCGATCGCGACGTTGGCATATTGCAATTCGCGAGATAGTATATCTGAATTTATGATAGAAGAAAAGACCCTTCTGCCCACATGATTTTGCAGGCGCATCAATTTATACATATTATTATCGAATACTTTGACTTCTGCTCCCAGTCCCAAAGCTGTACGTGTTGCAAATTCGCCAACAACGCCAGCGCCAATGATGACAACTTTTGTGGGTGGGATTCCTGATATGCCACCCAGTAAGATCCCTTTCCCATGATTAATATTATTGAGATATTCAGCTGCCACCAGGATGGAGGTAGAGCCGGCAATCTCACTCATTGCTCTTACGATGGGAAACGTTCCATTATCTTCTTTCAAATATTCCAGCGCAATAGAGGTCACTTTTTTATCCATCAAACTATTCAGGGTCTTTTCCTTAAGGGTGGGTATATGAATAGCAGATATAATAATTTGATTGGGATGAAGGAGTTCGATCTCTTTGTCCACGAAAGGAGATATCTTCATGAGAATATTTGCCTGGTATACCTTCTTTTTATCGAAGACGATTTCCCCCCCCGCCTCAGTATATTCTGCATCTGTAAAGTGAGCTCCTTCCCCGGCTTTTGATTCAATGACTACCCTGTGCCCATTACTGGTTAATACTGCTACTGCATTAGGGGTTAAAGGGATCCTGTTCTCCTGAAACAAATTTTCTTTTGGGATACCAATAAATAACTTAGAGTTTTTCCTTTTCACTTCGAGGGTGGCCTCTTTCGGCTGTAGTCCTATTTGGGAAGTAATACCACTAAACTTTGATTTTTTTTCTACCATTAGTCATTTATTGTTATTATTCTGGTATGATCCGGTTTTGCGATAATGGATATTTTAATTGTATCAAGAGGGAGAAGAAATTCAATTTTTGATGGCCACTCAACAAAACAATAGGCCCCTTTTGTAAAATACTCTTCTAAGCCAATATTGGTTGCTTCATTTATCTCATTTAATCTGTATGTGTCAATATGAAATACCTGAAAGTCACCTTTGTACTCATTTACGATAGCAAAACTAGGACTGGTCACATTTTCCTTAACCCCAAGCTGTTTACAGATTTCCTTGATAAATGCTGTCTTTCCGACCCCCATTTCGCCATAAAATGCGAAATTTCTATCACAATTGCAAATATTTAATAATTTTTCAGCTGCCTGAGCCAGCTCGTCAACGTGCTGTACAACAATTGCCGGATCCATATTATTTTGAAGTAAATGTACCTACCGGAACGATCATTTCTTCCAATGAAAT
The DNA here is from genome assembly GCA_964572485.1 of uncultured Chitinophagales bacterium. Lineage (GTDB taxonomy): Bacteria > Bacteroidota > Bacteroidia > Chitinophagales > CAZNGA01 > CAZNGA01. The sequence goes on along the minus strand of CAZNGA010000013.1, from coordinate 16,689 downwards.
GCCTCCATGCTGGAAGGTATTCTTGAAATAATTTACAAAATGATTATAGTTATTCGGGTATACGAAAAAAGTATCTTCTTTTGCAAAAATATAACTTGAACTCACATTTTGTTTAGGGAGAAACGCATCATCAGGATTTTTTACAGCGAAAACATCCTTTGCATTGAAATTTAAACTTTTACCCTGCTTATATCTCAGATTCGAGGTTGTATTTCTGTCACCAATGACCTTTGAAGGTTGGTTCACTCTTATGCTTCCATGGTCTGTTGTGATCACGACACTCACCTTTTTATCGGCGATTTTTTTAAGGGCTTCAAATAAGGGGGAATGCTCAAACCAGGACTCTGTTATAGAACGATAAGCGGCCTCATTTCCTGCTAACTCTTTAAGAATTTCCATTTCAGTTCTGGTATGTGATAGCATATCAATGAAATTATACACAATAACATTTAGATCATTATGCAATAGATTTAGGATGTTGTCAACAAGATGCTTACCATTCTTAATATTTGAGATTTTTAGGTATTCGAGTTTGATATCTTTATTCATTCTATCAAAATATGTGGTTAAAAGCTCCTCTTCAAATTGGTTTTTCCCACCTTCGTCTGAATCATTTTTCCAATATTGAGGATAGGATTCTTCTATCTCTATTGGCAAAAGCCCTGCAAACATTGCATTTCTGCTGTACTGGGTTGATGTTGGCAGAATTGTATAAAAAGTATCTTCATCAGTCAATTTAAAATATTTAGATATCAGTGGCTCAAGCACTTTCCATTGATCAAATCTTAAATTGTCGATCAAAATAAAGAAAACAGGTGTAGTATCAGCCAATAAAGGGGTTACTTTGTTTTTTAACAAAGTATGGGACATGATGGGAGAATTGTCAGGGTCCTTTAACCAATTGAGATAATTTTGTGAGATGAACTTAAAAAAGGAGGTATTTGCTTCCCCCTTCTGCATTAGCAGGATCTCTTCCATGCCACTACTTCCCATTGTATCCAGCTTGATCTCCCAATGTATCAATTTCCGATATATATCTGCCCATTCGCTGTGATCAAGATCAGAGCTAAAAGCTGAGAATATTTTTTGAAATTCCTGTTGATAGTCTGCTGTCGTCTTCTCATCTACAAGGCGTTTGTTGTCTATCAACTTTTTTATAGAAAGCAAGATTTGATTGGGTTTAACAGGTTTGATGAGGTAGTCAGCAATTTGGGAGCCTAATGCCTCATCCATGATATTCTCTTCTTCATTTTTTGTGATCATCACTACGGGAAGATGGGGATGATTCTCTTTGATTTTTGAGAGTGTCTCTAGCCCTGAGAGGCCGGGCATGATCTCATCCAGGAACACAACATCAATATCATGCTCTTGGCATTTTACGATAGCATCATGACCATTAGTAACGGTGATTATATCATATCCCTTTTCATTGAGAAAGATAATTTGCGGCTTAAGAAGTTCTATCTCGTCGTCAGCCCATAGAATCGATATTTTATTCATACCTTAGTTTATTAATTTCGCGATAAATTTACATATTTTCTTAGTTGCATGAACCAAAAAAAAATATTTAACGATCCTGTATATGGATTTGTTGCTATTCCATTCAAAATAATACATCAGATCATTGAGCACCCCTTATTTCAGCGATTACGTCGTATCAAGCAGTTAGGGCTTACTCACTATGTATATCCGGGGGCATTGCACAATAGGTTTCAACATGCTTTAGGGGCAGTACACTTAATGACTCTTGTGCTAGAAATACTGCGAGGCAAAGGCCTGAAAGTATCAAGGGAGGAGGAAGAGGCCGTTTTAATTGCAATGCTTCTTCACGATATTGGCCATGGGCCTTTTTCGCATGCTCTGGAGAACAGCTTAGTGCAGGATGTTACTCATGAAGAACTCTCCTTAGCGTTGATGAATCAGCTGAATACCGAATTTGAAGGCAGACTAAGCATGGGCATTGAGATCTTCGAAGATAAGTATAGTAATAAGTTCTTTCATCAGTTGATTTCAAGTCAGTTGGATGTGGATAGACTCGATTACTTGAACAGGGATAGTTTCTTTACTGGAGTTCATGAAGGTGTTATTGGTTATGACAGGATCATTAAACTACTCACTGTCCATAATGATGAATTGGTGGTAGAAGCTAAAGGGATCTATTCCATAGAGAAGTTCATCATAGCAAGAAGATTGATGTATTGGCAGGTCTATTTACATAAAACAGTATTGGTTGCTGAACAAATGCTGGTAAAGGTACTGCAAAGGGCAAAGGAGTTGGCAGGAAGAGGTGAGGCGTTATTCACTACGCCACCATTACATGGTTTCTTATACAATAATGTCACGAAAAATAGGTTTAATAGCGGATCGGATTTTATGAATCACTTTTCAATTTTAGACGATTTTGATATTTTTACGTCCCTGAAGATGTGGGTTACCCATAAGGATCTGGTATTATCAAAATTATGCGAAAGTTTGGTCAATAGACGATTATTTAAGATCCGATTGCAAAATGATCCTATTGAGAAAGAAGAACTTGAACTATGCAAGGAAAAGGTCATCCAAAAGTTTGGAATTAACAGTGATGAAGCAGAATATTTGGTGTTTTGTGATAGTACCAGCAATAGCGCTTATAGCAGAGAAGGAAACAAAATCAACATATTGCATAAAAATGGCACTCTTGAGGATATTGCTTCTGCGTCAGATCAGCTAAATATATCAGTTTTGTCAGAACCAGTAATAAAATATTATTGCGGCTATCCGAAAGATATTTGATAATTAATCTTATTTTTGAGCATGGAATACACGGCTAAGGAGTTAAGTTTATTGGTGAATGGGACTCTTGAAGGGGATCCAGATATTAAGGTAAACAAACCTGCCCGAATCGAAGATGGGAAGGAAGGGGCCGTTAGTTTTCTGGCAAACCCAAAATATGAGCCTTTTGCAGATACCACTAAGTCCTCTGTTCTCATAGTGGGCAAGAACTTTACCTTAAAAAACAATTCAGGGGTGACACTCATTAGAGTGGAGGACCCATACAGCAGTTTTTCAAGGATATTGGATAAGTTTGACAGGATCAATAATAATGTAACAGGCATTGATGAACATGCTCATATTGCTAAAACTGTTAAACTTGGGGATAATGTGTATGTTGGCGCATTTACTTATATAGCTGACAATGTGAAGATCGGGGATAATGTCAAAATTTACCCGGGGGGATTTATAGGTGAAAAAGTCAATATTGGAGATAACACAGTGATCTATGCCGGGGTAAAGATATACAATGAATGTGAGATCGGCAAGGATACCATTATTCACTCCGGAGTTGTAATTGGTAGTGATGGATTTGGTTTTGCCCCAAATAGTGATGGCGCTTATAAGAAGATCGCACAAATTGGGAATGTTGTCATTGAAGATAATGTAGAGATAGGAGCCAATACAGTGATTGACAGGGCGACAATTGGAGCTACTCGTATCATGAAAGGCGTAAAATTAGATAATTTGATACAGGTGGCCCATAATGTTGAGATTGATGAAAATACTGTTATTGCAGCACAAACAGGTATTTCAGGAAGTACTAAGATCGGCAAGAATTGTGTTATAGGTGGCCAGGTTGGTTTTGTTGGCCATCTTACTATAGCGAGTGGCACCAAAATAAATGCGCAGAGTGGAATTTCCAAGAGTATTACCATACCCAATATGGCATGGAATAGCTCTCCAGCTTTTGAGTATAAGGAGTCTTTGAAATCCCAAGTGGTTTTCAGAAACCTCCCTGATCTTGAAAAGCGGGTTCAGGAGTTAGAAGAGAAAATAGAACTAATGTCAAAAGCTACTATTAAATGAGTATATCCCAGCAAACGATAAAGGCACCCGTATCCTTAGAGGGAGTAGGCTTGCATACAGGCGATGAGGTGAAACTCACTTTCATTCCTGCAGCTACTGAACATGGATATAAGTTTCAGCGTGTAGACCTTCCGGGCAAGCCATTGGTTGATTGCGATGTAGATAATGTGGTCGATGTAACAAGAGGAACTACCTTAGCAAACAATGGAGTAAAAATTGGAACAGTGGAGCATATTATGGCTGCATTGGTAGGGCTGCAGATAGATAATGTACTTATTGAGATCAATGGGCCTGAAGTACCAATTATGGACGGAAGTTCAAAGATGTTCATTGATGTCTTGTTAAAAACAGGAATTGTAAGGCAAGATGCTGTACGAAAATATCTTGAATTACCGGAAAATATCTCTTTCAAAGATGATGATAATAAGGTTGAGATCGTTGCTATTCCTTCTGATGAATATCAGGTAAAGGTTATGATCGACTATAATTCCAAGGTCCTTGGCAGTCAACATGCATCAGTGGAACATATATCAGATTTTGCCAGTGAAATTGCTTCTTCCAGAACTTTCTGCTTTCTACATGAACTTGAAGAATTAGTAGCAGATAATTTAATTCGTGGTGGCGATCTGAACAATGCTATTGTAGTGGTTGACCGAGAAGTCAAGAATCAAGAGTTAAGTAGGTTAGCCAAAATGTTTAACAGGCCTGAAGTTCAAGTCAAAAAGGAAGGCATTTTAAATAATGTCAAATTACATTATGCCAACGAACCGGCCCGACATAAATTATTGGATGTTATTGGCGATCTTTCCCTCATTGGCATGCCATTGAAGGCAAAGATCATCGCTTCAAGGCCAGGCCATGCTGCGAATATTGCTTTTGCAAAAAAAGTAAAAGCATATTTCAGAAAGAAGAACCACGTAGATGTCCCAAGCTATGATATGAACAAGCCTCCGATTTATGATGTCAAAATGATTGAGAAATCTCTTCCACATAAATACCCTTTCTTATTTGTTGATAAGATAATCGAGCTATCTGAAAAGCACGTTATTGGAGTGAAAAATGTCACTTTTGATGAGTTCTTTTTTCAGGGACATTTTCCGGGGAACCCTATTATGCCCGGAGTTTTACAAATTGAAGCATTGGCTCAAACAGGAGGGATTCTGGCATTACAGTCTGTCCCTGACCCAGAGAATTACGAAACACTTTTTCTTAAGATTGATAGAGCAAGATTTAAAAGCATAGTGATCCCTGGCGATACTTTAATATTAAAGTTGGAACTGACCTCACATATACGGAGAGGTATATTTGCCATGAAGGGTACAGCCTATGTTGGAAATAGAATTGCTGCTGAAGCAGAATTAGTTGCACAAGTAAACAGAAAACAGGGCGCATGAATCAGCCATTATCATATATCCACCCACAAGCAAAAATTGCCGATAATGTTGTTGTCGAGCCATTTGTAACCATACATAAGAATGTTGAGATAGAAGAGGGGACATGGATAGGTTCGAATGTCACTATTATGGAGGGAGCAAGGATCGGAAAAAATTGCAGGATCTTCCCAGGGGCTGTTATCTCTGCGATTCCCCAGGACCTTAAATTTGCCGGTGAGGAATCTGTCGTTATCATCGGGGACAATGTAACCATTCGTGAATGTGTTACTGTCAATAGAGGAACAAAAGATAAATATAAGACCGTTGTAGGAGACAACTCCATGTTGATGGCCTATGCTCACGTGGCTCATGACTGTATCATTGGTAAGAATTGCATCCTGGCAAATAATGTTAATCTTGCCGGTCATATTGTGATAGATGATTTTGCAATAGTAGGAGGGATCTCAGCAGTACATCAATTTGTACAGATAGGTAAACACTCCTTCATCTCCGGAGGGTCTCTTGTTAGAAAGGATGTGACACCTTATGCTAAAGCAGCAAGAGAACCTTTGTCTTTTGTAGGTGTAAATTCTATAGGCCTTCGCCGAAGGGGGTATACTTCTGAACAGATCAACCACATTCAAGAGATCTATAGGGTGCTTTTTATTAAAGGATATAATACTTCTCAGGCCGTTGATATTATTGAAGCAGAATCACCCGCAACAGATATTCGTGATGAGATCGTTGAATTTATCCGTAATTCAAATAGAGGAATTATGAAAGGATATTATCAGCGACATGAGAATAACTCATAAGTAGGATCAGATTCAAATATCGGCCGACCTTCCTTTCTTCTAGTAGCATTTTTCCACATTCTTTTTAGCTGATCTACTGTAGAAAAATACTCCATTCTTCCTTTTTCCACTTTCGTAAGTAGTATATTCAATGGTCTAATGTAGATCTTATGTATTGCTATTATAGATCTTATAATGACTTGTGTAAGAAGGCATAAGTAATTCCGCTAATTTTGGTTAATTTTGGGGATATAGAATTTGCAATGAGAAGGCCATATTATTATGTGTTACATGTAATTTTAGTGGGATTGTTGATCTCCACGAAGTTTTCCTTTGGTCAAGCCAATGACGCTCATTATTGTATTGGAAACTTGGTAATAGCGAATTGGACCCCTTCTTCAGGTAGTGATGGCCCACAAATAGGAAGTGTAGCCTTATATTACGAGTTTATGCAGGATTCGAATAATGTCACCAAAAAGTATAAGCTGAACTGGTTTCTTGGAGATTATGTGATCCTCAATGGAGTAAAGTATAGCAGATCAGAGCTCGGTAACGAACTCTTTGAGTCGATCCAAATAGACAATATATCCTTTAAAGCCAAAATTTATTCGGATGGAAAATTTGTTGATGAGATCATCTTTGATTACCCATCAAAGATACCAAGGTCTGGTGGTGAGAGTGGATGGTATGTCTCAGGTAGCTCTGAGTGGAATAAGCTATTTGATAAAATACCGGCTGATAAAGCCACTGAGATATGTAAAAAGGGTTTTGAAGTAAAGAATCCCCAAATATATAGTATCAGTTTTAAAGGATTGGATAAGATCCGAGATGCAATTAACAAAAAGGAAGGCAAGACACCGCCACCTCGAAATAACGGAACTAAGGAAGAGGATAATGCAAAGAAGAAGAAGCCTAAAAGAAAGAGGGTGTCAAAGACAAAAGCCTATTTTAGAGAGTTGTCTGTTGATATTAAAACAGGGAATATTAAGAAATTCAAAGGGAATGGATGGCATATCAATTTAATTTCGGGCCTTGGCTTGGTCAAATATCCTATCAATGTCAATGAAGTTGGAAGAAATACTACAGGGGGATTTGATTCATTGAGCTCTCGTAAGGCCGGATATGGGTATGGACTTCAAGCTGGAGCAGAAATATGGCCCATGTTTGGAAAGCATTGGGGGTTTGGAGGCTATGGAAAGGTGAATTTAGGTTGGTCTCCCCGATCATCGATAACGAATATTGCCAATTATGGTGTTAAGGCCATTATAGGGGCCCAGCCCTTTTATATATTGTTCGATATGGGTAAGGGTATCCGATCTGTTAGCTGGACTCATGGAGGAGGAGATACCGCAGCTGCTGATTATAGGTTGATAGAGGGAGAAGCTAATTTTGATGTTGACAGGATAAGTGTGGGTATAAGGACATTGATCACCCGTGACAGGAATACTTCATTGAATGTGATCATATCCTTCGAACAGCCGGATTACCTTAAAGATAAAGATAAGTGGATCACCTTGTGGCACTTGTATTATTGGCATCACAACCTTATTAAAGGGGGCATTGAGTTTACACTTGAATATGATTCGCCGGGCAGAGTTCATTATCCTACGAAAGAGAGCTATCTAGATCATGGATTCTACATTGCACTCTACTTTTCCAAATCATTTGACTTTTTCGGAAGGCCATATAAAGGAAAGAAATTGTAACTGCAGAATTTCAGCCACAATACTTGATAGTATCTTCGTACTATCAAATCAATTCATAGTAAGTGCCATTAGATCGTCTATCATTTCATCGATCTCTTCTTTAGAGACAATTTGATGGTCAGAGGGGATACTGAAAAGCTCATCGTTCAAAGTACTTTTATCTACTGCGGTAGCATAGAGCTTTAAATTGAACTTGTGCTTAGATAGTTGATATTCAACCGGGTATTCGAAGATAAACCCATCAACGTCGTGGAAAGGGGTATGCCAATTAGGGTTGTCAGCATTCACTTTTTTTGTATAGAATATGGAAGTGGTCGTATTATTCTCTAATTCGGTTATCATGACCTTCTTGCACTTGAAGCCTGCAATATCTTTAGTTTCTTTTGTGAAATTAAAAGAAAACTTTGGCATGGTTGCCCTTTCCTTGAGAATATGCTCCTCAGAATAGCGTGCTGCATATTTTTTGCCAAATACTTCGAATAAATAAATGATAGACTCAGTTTTGGAGTCAGCAATATAGATCAATTTCATGATCCCTTTTCCAATATTGAAATCCACCCTAACTTTACTTTCCTTAAAGTATTCTTTGATCTCCTTTGGCATCATTGTACCCATCAGGCCACCAGGATCAATGTCGACAAACTCAACATTATAGGTGATTACCCCTTCTTTAATACTTTGAAGGTTCTTTAACCCGGATTTACAACCCCCATTTGCTATTAATAATAGAGTTATTGTAGCAATAACAATAGGAAATATTTTATGAATTCTATAGTTCATTATAAATTATGGCTTTTATCAATTAGCCCCTGGGTTATTTATGCCCATCATTATATTTTGAAATTCCTGCAACGTCAATATTTCATAATCTTGAGGTATATTAAAGACCTCTTCATTTATTTCAATCAGCTCTATTTTATCCAACGTAAAAGTAATGCTACCGACAGGTGTGATCTGTTGGTACTCCATAACAATACCCTCGATCTTGTCAAATTCTCTTTTGTGATCTTTGTTGCCAAAAGTAAGCTTTTTAGAATAATATAGTGTTGAAGTCAAGCCTTTGTCATAGTGCAGAATTGCCTTCCTGCACTTATATCCTGCAATTTTCTTGGTTTCTTTAGTGTAAGCAATGGTATATTCTAAGTTGTCCTCTTCCGCTTCCATCTCTTCCTTAGTTGTTTTTATGGCAATTTTCCTTTCTCCTAAATCAAATAAGAGAAAATACATCTTGTTCTCGGTATTCTCGATCTTGCTCATTTCCTGTATTCCAAGATTTAGGTCTGACCTAAAAAGATCTGCCTTAAAAGTGATCTTCATGAACATGTCTTCAAAAGGAAAAGTTTTACTGGTATCTTCAACTGATATGCCTTCCATCTTAGTGACCTTGTAGATAATGATTCCCTGATACAGCTTTTTCTGTCCAAATAGCGTTGCAGTGTTGGAAAGTACAAGAAGTGAGATTGCAATTATTCTAGCCCAATTTCGAACCATAATTTTTAGATCCTTTACTTCCTAAAGATAATATAAAATCTGAAAGATTTGATTGATAGGTATTGATTTTTAGTGGGTTAAAACTGGTTGCCCTAGACGAATGATTTATATTGTAATCTGTAATGCACCGCATTCTTCCAATACTAAGTATGGAAGACCAAGTTTCCCACATTCTTTGATCCATTTCTTTATTCTCCATTTTGCATTTGTTGAGTCAAAGATGATCTTTTTGACATTATAAAAGGTGGACAGAGATCGAATGGTGACGTTGGCATTTTTAGAAAGCACCAGATAATCCACCGATAACTTCCTGCTTGCCAATTTCCCCGGTAAGGGTTCTTTGATAAGGGCGATAGTTGCATTGAAGAATCGGATATATTCTTGCCTGATCAAAAGGTGGTTAAAGGAAGTATCAACAACGTCTTCAGATAAGAGATGTACGTTTTTCCCACCATGGGTAGTCAATTTGGGTTTCACATGATAGGATAATTTTTTGTCACTCTTCAGTAAAGAACTGTCCGCAAAAAGATAATGAGACTTGCCATCAAAAAAACCAAGTGCACTTATCCGGGGGATGTGATAGAATACAATCTTTTGTTGATTGAAACTTCTTATGGATTCAATTAAATTGCTTGTGGCTAATAGGATAGCTAATGATAAGACAATTTTCAAGTAGCTGAGATGTCTTGTTGCCAGGTATATGAACAAAAAGATAAGAATCATATAAATGAGTATTACCATTAGCACTGTGATATCAACTCCCTGAACAATAGAAAATGGTAATTGATCAAGGAAAAAGATGATCTTGTTGAGACCTAGGATCATATAATATATCAACTTGCCTAATAATGTTGCAATAAATTCAATAGGTGATAGAGCGAATAATGCCAACCCTAAGTAAAGAATGATCACAGCACCTGGAATTACAAATAGGTTTGAGATCAGAAATAGGGTAGGGAATTGATGAAAATAATATAAAGATATTGGAAAAGTAGCGATTTGGGCTGCTATAGATACGGTTGTGATCGCCCACAGTTTATCTAACAACCGATTAGGCACAAAGAGTAACGCATATATCTTGGGTTGAATGTATACGATCCCGATCACCGCAATGTATGATAATTGAAATCCCACTTCCGTGAGCATTAATGGGTTGATACAAAGGAGAACGAAAGCGGAGGCTGCAAGGGTATTGTAAATACATAAATGCCTATTGAGGATCATTCCAATACTTATAAAGCTAAACATGGTTGCTGCCCGCTGAACTGAAGGAGAGAGCCCGGTAACGAGAGCAAATAACCAAATAAAACAAATAATGGCGAACCATTTTAGGAATCGATATTTTGTGTTCTTAAAGAGCAGATTTAGCAGATGGCTAATAATGACAAATATGATCCCCACATGAAGGCCGGAAACTGCCAGAACATGCATGGCTCCTGTAGATGAATACGCCTGTTTGACTCTTGTCGGAAGATAATCCTTGTATCCCAGCAATAAGGCAGAAGCAACTGCTGCTTCATTGATCGAAGGAATATTTTTTTTAAGGATCTCAAGAAAGTAACCCTGAAGATGATTCGCCATCCCCAAAACAGATGGTCCATCTGCCATTTCAATTTCTTTCCACGTACCACTTGGTAAATAGGTGCGATAATGAACTTTTCGGAATTTCAGGTATCTCTTATAGTTAAACTCCCCAGGGTTTTGAGGAGGAGGTATGTCGTTGAACTCGCTATTGCAAATGATCATATCTCCATATTTTAAAGTGGCTGCCAGAGTGTCCTTTGAAAAATAGAGAATGACCTTTTGTGCACATTCTTTCAGTGAATGTTTGGTCCCGATTTTGGTAATCAGACCATAAGCTTTATAGGTCTTGTCCTTCTCTATAGTTGATTCCAAGAGTTTAACAATTGATATGGCTCTTGATGTATCGCCTCCATAAATTTGCATTGTTTCAGTGGCGGTGCAATGGTGGAGTGTTAATTGGCAGCCAAAAAGGAAAATAAGTACAAGGAACAGCAGCCCCGGCAACCATCTGAATAAGTAGGACCGGAGCATCCCTTTGAAATAATACAGGAGGAAGAGTGCGATAAACGTACCTATAGCGCTGATATTGACAATGGTAAGATGCATAATGTCAGCAATGGAAACTACGATTCCGATTACGAATGGGATGATCAAACGTACAAATGGCTTTTCACTCCAATTGACGATCATATATTCCAGTTTATGGCAAAAAAAAAGCCCCCTGATCAATCTCAGAGGGCTTGAATTATTAATAAATGGTGTGATCAACGATTCGACATGGTCACTTTTTTGGTGATCACAAGGTCATTTACTTTCATTTTCAGGAAGTAAATTCCGTTTGGATTTCCGGTAAGGTCCAGGTTGATAGTTGTCAAATTGTTCAATTGATAACTGTTATCAATGATTACGTCACCCAGTAAATTATATAGTTTAATAGTTGCTTTGTCACTGTTAGCAATGTCGATAGCAATTTGTAACGGGCCATTTGTTGGATTTGGCTTGATAGTTATCGCATCTTCAAGATCGATCTCATTCACACCTACCTTATCTACAAATACATCTTTGCAGGTATTATCTGAACCGTAACTGTTGGTAACAGTTAGACAAACGTTATAGGTACCATCATCTGAAAATGTATGAGTTGGGTTTTTAAGTGCTGAACTATTTTGACCTGAAGTAGGATCATCAAAGGTCCACGCCCATACTGATGGGGTATAAGATGAAGAGTCATAGAAATTCACTTTTCCACCATATCCCAATTTGTAATCATGACCAAAATTGGCAATAGGAGCTCCAAAATCTATATTGTGCAAGTAGTAAAAATCTGGTGGATCATCTGGGGTACCCCCTGGTGCAGTTACAACAACAGGGACCCTATACCTGTTATTTCCGAGATCTAACGCAGTTCTTGATACAGTTGGAAAGTGGTTTTGAGATTCCCAGGCTGTGTTAATGGTGAAGTTGAAAGATTCGGAAAATAGTTTGGTAGTCAGGTTATACGCTTTTCCATAAATATCTGGGAACGAATTTGTCCCATCCATAGTAGGATCAGAGTCACACCAAAAATAGAAGATCATATCTCTACTGTCATTGAGAGCCATTTCCGGTCGGCTATAGTGCCAAAATCCCGTTCCTCCAAGGACTTCGCTACCAAAAGTACGAGCTGTATCAATAAATGTAGCTGTCCAGCCGGTGGCATTTGAATAGCTGATATCATATAACAAACGGTGCACACCATAATAAATTGAAAATCCACTTCCGTGCCCTACCTGGGTAAAGAAGTGAGGGTCTCCATTCGCATCTACTCTCAGGTCACCTTCCCAAACAATTGGATATGTGGCAACTGTATCGGGCCCTGTGAAGATCACGGTATCATAAATAGCGCTATCTATAGTGCCAATATTATTAAGGGGTAGTGCAGTATGTAATGTCCATGTATTTCCTGTATCAGAACTTTGGTAAAAATAAAGGTCATACCTGTCATTTCCGTCGTTGATCATATCACCAGGTACTACCATCCATCCGTTTACCCCTGTCTCATTAAAGGCGATGTAAGGTGTAGAATAGGTTGAGGCAGTGTCAGAACTCAATGTCATTGTGTCTAATGACCAGCTAGAGGTTTCAGTAACCCCATCCCAAATTCCTTTGAAGAATAATAATTTAGAGGGAAGTAAATGTAAGCTATCTATCATTATGTCTAAAGCATAGAACTTTCCTGAAGTTCCTGCAGGGACTAAACTCCCCGGTACTACAGAAACATAACTGCTATTATAGATCGTCTTCACATCTAAAACTGTTTCATCTATAGTAGTTCCATCCAATTTATAAGTACCGGCCATCGCACCTCGCCAAACGTATGAGCCTGTGCCACCATAATGTATCGCTCCAAAATAGACAATGTATGCATCATTTGGATTGGCACCGGCAGTGGGGTTCCAAAGAAATAAATTTGGATAACGACCTCTAACAGGTGCATCATCAGCTGATGGATTCATTTCTCCCTGATCAATCACCCATGTATTACCGGTATCAGTGGATATGTCGTACATATAGAATCCATTAGTTCCGGGGTTGAGACCAATATTGTTCCTATGGATAAAGGTAATTGTGCTTAAACTGGTGCTGGCATCAACATGGCGCCTGTCTGTTCCACCTATAATTGTATAGATATTACTGGATGAGCCAATTTGTTTTTCAGTTACGACACCACCTGTTTTTAGAAAGCTACCTGTCCTGCTATAAGGGATGTCGGTGGTAGTTCCAGTTTGTGGTTCGCTGTAGTCGGCCCTTTTGTCAACTTTTAGAGATTTGGCCGGCTCATTCATATGAACAGTATTTTGCGCAAAGTTAATTGCTACAAGACCGGTGATCATAATAATGCTAAGTAATAATTTTTTCATAGTTATTTATTTTTTGATAAATGTATTTGCAACTACTAGTTTTGATTTCAGAAGGTCAAAAATAGGGATTTGTACTTTAAAAACAAAATTCGTGAAATGATAATATAATTCTATACCCTTAATATATATAAATGGACGAAAATACTTCAGAAATATTTGTAATGAGAATGTCATAATCCGTTTTACACACTTGTATAAAAGTAAAAAAAGCTGGCTTTTAGACCAGAAAAACTGGCTTAATAGTTCGATGGATAATTATTTTACGTTTGAGATAATTTTTTTATTTAGCACTTCATTACCCATAACAATCTTACTTAACAAAACGTGGACCTTGTGAGTTCCTGAAAGATTGAGAGCTGTAAAATTAGAACTGTACTTTATTTATATTTACATTTAATATTAATACATATACAATTCGCTAAATTAATTTGCCAATATGAATTCAGAATCTAAGCAGTTATACGAAAAGGAGGCCTTTAGAATTGGCGATGAAATATTATCTTTAGCTAAAAAGGACAAAAATGGATTAGCATGGCTTACAATGGACATGGACTTAGAGCAAAACGTTACTTTTACGAAATCAGAATCGATTTATGGAGGAGGAGCTGGAATCGTTCTTTTTTTAGTGGAATTGTTTAAGCGCACAAATGATGTGAAATATTTGGAAACAGCTGTTGATGCAACACGATGGGTATATAATAGTTCTACCAAAAAAGCTACAAATAATTATAGCTTTATTACAGGTCGCTTGGGCATATCCTTTACTTTGCTAAAAATGCACGAAATTACTAAAGAGCATCACTACCTCAAAAAAGCACTAGATTTAGCTAGAGATTGTGATGAAATTACGTTATCCTCTCAATTAATTGCAAATGATCTCATAGGTGGTATTTCAAGCATAATTTTGGGATTATTGCATCTCCATTCAGCTACTGGGGAGCAATGGTTGCTAAAAAAAATAGATATTTTTATAGAACGATTGATCGAAAATGCTTTTCTGGGAGAAGTAGGTCTTTATTGGGGACGCTCAGGGCAAAATATAAGAGGATTGGCTGGATTCGCTCATGGGGCAGCTGGAATAGGCCTCGTTTTTCTTGAACTTGGTTTTTATTTTAATAATGATACTTTCTTTCATGCTGCTGAACAAGCTTTTGCTTATGAATCATACCACTTTGATAAGCAAATAAATAATTGGCCTGACTTTCGTAAAGGTAATTGGAATAATAAAAAATATAAAGAATTTGAGACGAATTATTTGGAAGATAACATCCTTTTTTTTACTAAAATAACTGATATGAATGCTTGGTGCCATGGCGCAGCAGGTATTGGCCTTTCGCGATTGAGAGCTTATAGCCTACTTGAAAAACAAAAATATAAAAAGGACGTAAGTATTGCAATTGAAAAAACTATTAAAACAGATGTGGAACTTACTCATAAAATAATCTCCAATCGATTATTTATCCTTTGTCATGGAGCAGGTGGAAATGCTGAATTATTTATTGAAGCGTACAATACATTTCAAGATAATAAATATTTATCATATGCAATCAATATAGCAAATAGTGTTATATATTGTAGGAAGAAGTATAAAAAATACATTTCTGGATTTGGTAAGTATACCAATAAGGAAGATATAGGCCTTTATTTGGGGAATGCAGGAATTGGCTATTTCTTATTGAGGTTAACCGACCCTAAAAACACACCCTCGGTTCTAAATCCAACGCTTAATGCGTCTTTAAAAAAAACTAAAGATTTAAATGGATATCCCAATATTGCCATTACTCTTCCAGAACTTAAGAAGAAAACTCTGGACAAATCTGTAAAACGTACTATCTATGTTTTAAATAATATAGTTCCCGAAAAATTAGAGAAGTATTATTCGGACAATTATGAAGATCCATTAATTAATCAAGTAAGTTTATTTATAACATTCATAAAAAATTTAATTAAATCACTACCTCAAAATGAAAAGGACTGTATATCTGACCTATTTAGATTGGAATTAAGAATAAAAAAAATTGATGATGCAATTAAAAGTCACGCATTTATTACTTTTAAATATGATTTTTTATCTAAGCATGCAGCCCAAATAATTAATAGGAAATACTCAGAATTTACAAAACTGAAATTTATTCTAAATCCTGATATAACAATAATGAAAACAAAATGGAATTGGAGTAAACAAGATGCCAACTTACTTGATAACTTATCAGCTAAACCGGATGTTATCCCGGTATTAATTAAATCTACTGAAATAACAACTTTTGATCAAGAATTATCACTATTTACTTATACAATATTAAATTACTTTCAAAGTGAAGCCATGGTTGGTAAAGTTCTTCAAAATATTATCAAATCGTTTGAAATAAACAATGAAGAACAAATTAATAATATTAAAGAACAGTTCTTAATCCAAATAAAAGAATTGCTCCTTGCTTGTATATTAATTGATAATGAACTGAATCGGCAATTATAAGACGTATATTTAGAAAATAAGTAACAAGTTAATGACTACTTCTATGCTCTTAGCAACATTGCCATGGCTCAGTACATAAACTTTCCCTGCAGGTTGCACCTTGACAAGTTATCTCACATGTTTCAATTTGAGATTCACAAGTCTGATCACAAGTATCGCAAGTCGGAACAGAAGCACACACAACGCATGAATCACCAGCACATGTATAATAACATACTTGTGTATACATTGGCCCAGAATTCGTGCCTCCCTGAATTTTCTTGCTTTTCTCGTTGTCTAATGAAGTAACAAAGCTTTGGACTTTTAAATCATCTAATTTCAATTTTTTTTTCTTCATGATTGTGAATTTTTGATATTAGAATTAATTAAATCAAATATAAAATTCAGTTTTGGTTTTTCCAAATATTTTGTATTTATTTTATTTAATAATATTTGCAATTATTATTTGTGTTTATGCTAAACGTAACACATTTACCCCCCCCCCCCCCCCCCCCCCTTATTGCCCCCCTCCGCAATCAGAGACACTGGCACACATCCTCATCTACTACATATACTCAAGAGATACGACGAATAGAGCAAGTCTAA